>CAYYGS010000401.1:0-2254 GCA_964471335.1 uncultured Jutongia sp. | reverse complement strand
ATCTCTTCATCTTTCGCTGTATAGTAATTTGAGAAAGACATATTTGCACCCGAAAGCTTTTGTCCAGATACTCCCTGATAAGAGCTCAGCTCTTTCTTCTGCCCATCTGAAGTGCGGTATGGTACCCGACACATAAGTTCTCCACCATACTCATCTTTGAGATTTTTTATCTTTTTCTTAGCATCTGTAAACTTTCCATCACTCATTTCTTCAATGGCTTTCTCGACTTTTTCGAGCGGCTGTCCAAATAACGTCGGATTCTTCTTATAAGCAGCCGTATCTTTCACCTTTTTGCCCTGAACACGATTTATAAAATAACTATTCAACCCATCCTTGTATTCAGAATAATTTGTAATATCAGCATCCACCTTAACATTTTTGCTCAGTTGTACAGTAAGATGCCCGCTTTCCATTTCTTCCTCTGAAAGATTTCCTGAATAGTATTCAACCTCAGGCTCTTTTGTACTGTCCGGATTCTCCTCCTTGTCCTCCGGTGAAGAGCAGGAAACTGCCGCAACAAGCATCCCTGCCGTTAATAACATGCTTAAAATTTTCTTACCTTTCATATGTTCCCCTCCTTAATAATACTTATTCTTCGTTAACAGTCTCTCCTTTTCCCATGTTGTGATTTCATCAGTAACATCTGATACCAGAACATAAAATAACTGGTTATCCCCAGTACCTGCGGAACTTTCTAAATGTCCGCAGTCATTAAGCCAACGCACCTCACCATCCTTTCTTACTATACGGTATTTTATATAATCCATCTGATTATCAGTCCCTGCAATCTGCTCGTTTATCTCAGACTCAACCCGCTTTATATCCCCCGGATGTACCATGCCATGGAAAGAACCCTGCACCAGTTCCATAAATTCTTCCATCGTGCTGCACCCGAACATGTGGCATACCTGTGGATTGGCATACAGAATCTTCTCATTTTCCGCTGCCTGATACACAAAGAAGCCCTCTGACATATTCGCCAAGATTTCTGCCATACTCTTCTGCTTTCGCTCCTCCTCCTTGCGCAGCAGTTCCTCAATGCTCCGAATCGTCATAATTGCCGTCTTCGGCTCACCATCTTCATCCCGCTCCCTGACCATAAAACTGGTAATGCACCACTCATCACCATCCACTGTATTCCTGCGGTACTTGTACCCCACAGAGTCCTGCGTCAGAAGCACACTCTTTAAATTCTCCAGAGACAAAAAGTTTCTGACATTCTGCTCATCCTCTTTGAGAATCTTCCCCATTCTGTAATGACGGTTAATGATTTCCTCATAATTTCCGCGCTCAAGCATGTCACTTTCATTCGGATAAACCATCCTGCAGAAATTATCCTGAAGGTTAACAAAATAAACTTCACGATAGTCAAGCAATATGCTGTTCAAGGCATCCTTGTAAATATGTGCATGCGTTACATCACGCAGTATATAACCTACATAACCATACTCACACTGGTAAAATGTCATCTGCAGGTAACGGTTTGACATAGAGCTGTATGCATTATAATCCATCGTTTCACCCAAATAAGCTACCTTATAGAGCATTCCCAGCAATTTGTCATGATCCGAAAAGGTATTAAGCACCACGGAATGCAGTCTGTCGATATTGCAGCCACAAAGCCTTTCCATTTCATGGTTGATGTACTCAAAAATATACTCCTTCGGCTTGCCCGAATCATCCAGAGCAATCCTTGCCACACCATATCCAAAAGGCATATCCCCAAAATACTGTTTCATATGGCTGTACTGCTCTTTTGTAAGTTTCGTGACCACCTTATCTGATTCAATGGCTTCCTTCTCCTGCTGCGTTGATGTTATATCTACAAGCGAGCCATAATATAATTTGCGCCCATTTCTTTCCCTTAAGAAAAAGATTCTTAAATGCACCCATAGTATCTCGCCATCTGTACGCACATAATGAACATTTCCCTGTGCCCCGCTCTCCGGATTCATATATGCCTGCTCAAAGATGGAGAGCAGTGTCATTCTGTCATCATCCCGCACATGGCTCCACATCTTTGTACCAGAATCCGCATCCCCCTCCGTAGATATGCCGGTTAGCTGGTAATACTGCTCATTAACTCTTGTAATTTCTATCTGGTTTTCATACACTTCATAAAATGCAATAGCGCCAAGCATATTATTTACCATATTGTCATCAAACAGGTTGTCATCCAGAAATTCCCTGACATGCATGGACTCAACCTGCCTGCATAACAGACCGCCAAAATCAAGGTTTCTCTCATCTGCCA
>CAYYGS010000400.1:0-2261 GCA_964471335.1 uncultured Jutongia sp. | reverse complement strand
ATAAATAAAAAATTCTTGTAACCAATCTCCTCCCTCAATTGTGTTATTAGTGAAGGGAGGTTACAACATTGTGCACAAGAATAGGAGTAATGGAGCTTTATGAAGCCTATTACAATATGGTTTATCGCTTAAGTTTTATTATGCTGAAGAACGAAGAGGATGCCTGTGATGCAACGCAGGATGTGTTTTTAAAGCTAATAAAAACGGATGCCGGCTTTTACTCTATGGAGCATGCCAAGGCGTGGCTCATTGTTGTTACGAGGAATCATTGCAGGAATATTATAAAAAGCAGTTGGAAAAAGAAAGTTTCTCTTACAACAGAACAGATAATTTTTGGGCAGACAGAAGACAACGCAAAAAATGATGAGCAGGCAGACATGGTTCTTACATCCCTGCTCAAGCTGCCTCAGGAGCTTAGGATGTTAGTGTATCTTCATTACTTTGAAGGATTTACTATAAAAGAGCTTGCGAAGCAGTTAAAGAAAAATCCGTCTACTCTTCGTTCCCGGCTTGCCAGGGCAAGAGAACTATTAAAGCTTGATTTATCAAAGGAGGAATCGCTATGAAACAAAATGAATTAGTAAACGCAATTGCGTCTATTGAACTACCTGCTAAAAACAAGGAGCAAATCAGGCAAATACTTGAAGAGGCTTATCTTACCAAACACTCAGCCGGCAAAAAAGCTTCGCATCATTCCATCAATCATGCACCACGCTTTGCAATTGCTGCTGTCTTAGCACTTTGCCTGATTGGCATATCGCTTACCAGCTATGCCGCCATACACTACAACTGGCTTTCCCTTTTCTTTCGGGAGGAAAAGAATACTTCTGCCTTAAAAGAGCTGGAACAATATGTAACCCCTATAGAGGAGACATTAGAAACAACAGATTTAAAAATAAATTTGTTAGGCGATTTGTACAGTGAAAAGCAAAATATGGGAATATTGCTTTGTTCCCTTCATTTTCAAAAGGAGGGAGACAAGGACGCCAAGAGGCTTTGGATTGACATGGGAAAAGAAAAGGATAACAAATATGCTGCGGGCGATACATATTCTCCCGGAATATTGTCGTCACTGGAAAAAGAGAAGGATGATAAATATGATGCAGATGATACTTGCTATCTGACACCTGCCGGAACTGAAAGCCTTGGAACTGATACAGATAAGCCGCATTATAGCTTTGTCAGCGAAGAAACCCTTGTATCCACCTATTATGACGGGACTATGGCGAAGGATGGAGGGTATCTTATTGGAATTCGCTATAGCGATGCCGTACAGTCGAAACATAAAATTATTCTGCAAAAACAAACTGTAGCAGGGGACAAGATAACACTGTCAAAGGAGGCAGTATTAGCTTTGCCGCTTACACACACAGGCGAGCTCCCCGTAAAAGAGTACACCTGTAAGGAAGACGGCAGCAAAATTCTGCTTTCTCCAATTGGTATCCGTTTTATCAATCTTAAAAACGAGAATCTGGAAAATAAAAACCGGGACGAAGAGTGGTTAGATACGGTGGGAATACTTCTTTCTACCTATTTTATGACCAATGATGAAGACGCTGTATGGTTAAATGACATAACGACCAACGCCTCCCTTGAGGAAAAGTCTTCCAATAACAGTGATCGTTTCTATTTTCAGCAGGAGTTTTGCACGCTTCTCCAACCAGATGATATTGACTCTGTCCGAATCTATGAAGAGAAGAGGAATTTGAAAAGAACTGCAGACGAGATGGAAGAACCGCATAGAAGCTATAAAGCAGAATAATTCAGGGAGAAAAACAATTCCAGCATATTCCATACGGATCAATTACGCTGCACCGCAACTGTTGCCCTGACTGTTCCAATGGAATGTTAGTCTTAGAGCCGGCATTTATAAATCTTTCATACAAATCCCTGATTAACTTGGGATTTCTTGTGCGAATATCGAATGCCATATTGTCGTTGCAGCCGGAAAGATTATTTAATCCTGTGAAAATGATAGTTGGTGTGTCTCCCATTGTCACATAGAACTTATAATCTTCTAAAGTGATTTCCAATTCTGCCGAAAAAATGAAATCATAATATTCAGGTTCAAGTTCTTGTGGAAAAGCATCCTTAGCCTCTTGAAATCTTTTACATGCAATCAATTTACTGTCAAAACATTGACTATAAAATTTAATTGCATCATTACAAAGGCCATAAAATGTTAATTTTACACTTATCATTGTCTCCCCATAGCCATAGCTCCGGCATTGTTTCCGCCTATTTCAATTTTTGAGCCATTT
>CAYYGS010000399.1:0-2264 GCA_964471335.1 uncultured Jutongia sp. | reverse complement strand
AATCGGTAAGCATTAACAGTAAATTCACGGGTAATCATTCTATACGTTATCTAAGGGAAGGATGGCAAAGGCGGCTACGGTGTTGCTGACGGCATTTGCGGTGATGGCGGCCGTGCCGAAGGTAGAGATCAGGCTTAGGAGCACAAGCTTGCCCAGCTGGAACATGCTGTTTTCCACGCCGTTTGGAATTCCGATCTGCAGGATTCTTTTGATGATGCTCCAGTCGAAACGGAGCCGCATATTCTTTGACATATGTATCGTAAGGCTTTGATCAAAAAGCAGATAGATCATGAGAATGGCGGCCACGATTCTGGACACAAGAGTGGGGATTGCCACACCCTCCACTCCACAGTGAAGTCCCAGCACCAGAATAGCATTTCCGGCTACATTGATTCCGTTCATCAGAATGGATACCTTCATGGAGATTGCCGAATTGCCCTGTACACGGAAAATGGCTGCTCCCGCATTGTAAAGAGCTACAAACGGAATAGAGGCTGTTACGATTATTAAATAGGTGTTGGCATAAGCCATGACATCCGGTTCGATCCGGCCAAATACGATATGCAGGATAAACCATTTTCCGATATATACGACCATCATGATCAGTATAGAAAATATTGTCATAAACAGTACAAGCTGTTCTGCGGCCTCGGCTGCCCTTTTTTGATTTCCGTGTCCCAGAAGCTGACCGGCCACTACGGCGCCTCCGGTGGCAAGCGCCATAAAAAGGCTGATGAGAAGTATATTGATATTGTCAACGAGAGAGACACTGGCTACTGCAGCTTCTCCAATGACGGCTACCATGATCGTATCGGCCAGACCGACCAGAACTGCAAGAAGCTGTTCCACGACCATCGGGGCAATTAGTTTCCGTAAATCTTTATTCGTAAAAAGTAATTGTTTCACAGGGATTTTCTCCTTTCAATAGATTCCTATTCTGTTATACACTTATTCTTTGAGAAATTCAACTTCTATCAGTCCTAAAAGTATGCAAATTTTCCTTGCATATCAACGCGCTTAGTGTTATATTGAAAGGGCTGGTGCAGAAGGGGCTCCCACGGGATTTTATGCGGTATAGACGCTTCCGGGACTTCTGAAAAGCCCATCTGATCTGCCGGGGATGCAGGTGGTTTTTTCAGTTGTTTCGGCATGCTATACCGATTGAGATCTCACGGGAGAGACGTATTCTTTTGCTGCAGCAGGAACGTGTAGACAGCTACAGCGCAGGGGCAGGCAGGAGTATCCCGTTATGTGCTGTGCAAAAGAAAGGAGATATGATATGGCATATCAGTCGTTTTCTATGGAACTTGCCGGCAGGACACTCACCGTTGATGTAGGAAGGGTGGCAAAGCAGGCGAATGGAGCAGCATTGATGCATTATGGTGATACAACATTACTCTGTACGGCTACTGCATCAGAGAAACCGAGAGAGGGGATTGATTTCTTTCCGTTATCTGTGGAATTTGAGGAGAAGATGTACTCTGTGGGAAAGATTCCGGGAGGTTTTAATAAGAGAGAGGGTAAGGCGTCTGAGAATGCCGTTCTGACAGCGCGTGTGATTGACCGTCCGATGCGCCCTCTGTTCCCGAAGGATTACCGTAATGATTGTACACTCAATAATCTGGTGCTGTCTGTTGATCCGGAGTGCCGCCCGGAATTGGTAGCGATGCTTGGCTCGGCGATTGCGACAAGCATTTCTGATATTCCGTTTTGCGGGCCGTGCGCTACGACACAGATGGGAATGGTGAACGGAGAACTGATCGTAAACCCGAATCAGGAAGTCTGGGATCATGGGGATCTGAGCCTGACGGTAGCATCAACAAGTGAGAAAGTTATTATGATTGAAGCTGGTGCCAATGAGGTGCCGGATGACAAGATGATTGAGGCAATTTATATGTGCCATGAGATCAATCAGACGATTATTGAATTTATCAATAAGATCGTAGCAGAGGTTGGGAAGCCGAAGCACGAGTATACAAGCTGTGCTGTTCCGGAGGAGATGTTTGAAGAAATTAAAAAGATATTACCTCCGGAGGAGATGGAGGTTGCTGTATTCTCCGATGATAAGCAGACAAGAGAGGACAATGTCCGCCAGGTGACAGAGAAGCTTGAGGAGGCTTTTGCAGAAAAAGAAGAGTGGCTGGAGATCCTGGATGAGGCTGTATATCAATATCAGAAGAAGACGGTCCGCAAGATGATCCTGAAGGATCACAAGCGTCCGGATGGACGTGAGATCACACAGATCCGCCCACTGGCAGCAGAGG
>CAYYGS010000398.1:0-2272 GCA_964471335.1 uncultured Jutongia sp. | reverse complement strand
GGATGATCCTATGACAGCAGTTGCGATCGGGACAGGCCAGTTTGTTGAATTTTTGAGTGGAAGCGCAAAGCGGGAGGATGATTAAGGGAAATGTTTTTCCTGCCGATATAATAATATATGGAGTATTTGATCCGAAGGAGGAGAGACGGGATGGTAAGAGCCTTATATACAGCCTATACAGGCATGGCGAATGAGCAGAAGAGACTGGATATTATCTCAAACAATCTGGCGAATTCTGCTACGATCGGTTATAAGGAAGAAAATGTGACGAGCCAGGCTTTTAAGCAGATGCTCGCATATAAGATTAAGGATCGGGCCAATGCATTTGTCGATGTACCGATCGGAAAGATGAGTCTTGGTGTAAAGATAGGTGAGACTTATGTGAACTGGGATCAGGGTTCTCTTCGACAGACGGAGAATACGTACGACATGGCACTTCAGGGCAGTGGATTTTTCACGGTCAAGGTCGTCAACCGACAGGGAGAATCAAAGTTGTACTACACGCGTAATGGAGCGTTTTACTGTACATCCGACGGATATATCGTAGACAGCGACGGCAATCGTCTGCAGGGAGAGAGTGGAGACCTGAAGGTTCCAACAGATGCTGCCGGGATAGCGATCGACAAAAATGGTGCAGTATATGCGGATGATGTATATATCGATACGATTCAGATTACGGATTTTGAAGATTACAACTATTTAGAGCCTTACGGAGACAACTTTTTCAGGACGGTCAACGGGGCGACAGAGAAGGATCCGAACTTCACGATAGAGCAGGGCTACACGGAGCAATCGAATGTAAATGTTGTCGATCAGATGGTTGATATGATTACAATTACGAGAGCTTATGAAGCCGGACAGAAGATGATCCAGACACAGGACAGCCTGTTAGGCCACTCTGTAAATGAGGTTGGAAAGCTGTCATAGTTTATGCTTTGTCATTGATATAATTAACATAACAGAAAGGTGTGAGTGAGCAATATGATGAGGGCACTTTGGACGGCTGCATCGGGTATGAAGGCCCAGCAGACCAGTATGGATACACTCTCCAATAACCTGGCAAATATCAATACAACGGGTTTTAAAAAGGAGACGACAAGGTTTCAGACCTTGCTGCATCAGAACATTCAGAAGAAAACGACTGACACACAGGGTAATCCTAAGCCGATTGGTGCGCAGGTTGGGCTTGGTGTAAAAGTGTGTGCGATTGCCACTCAATTTACACAGGGGCATTTTGCTACTACCGAGGGAGATTTCGACTTTGCCATTGATGGAAAAGGTTTTTTCATGATCGAGAAGCCAGATGGAACGATTGTCTATACGAGGAACGGTCATTTTAATATGTCTTTGGGGGCAAATGGAGGTTTGGCGTTGACGACACAGGAGGGATATTCTGTGTTGGATTCCCAGGGTAATCCGATTGAGTTTAACAGTGAGGAAATCGATCCGACAAAGCTTATGTTTGACAACTATGGTAACATCAGTTACCGTGGAGAGGATGGAAATGGTTATCCTTTAAATATCTCGATCGGTATGGCGCAGTTCTCCAACCGCGGCGGCCTGCTTAAGATTGGCGACAGTTATTATGAGGCGACAAATGCTTCGGGCCAGGCCAGGATTGAGGGACAGGATGCTGCGTTGACAAGAAGTATTGTTAAGAACGGCAAGCTGGAGAATTCTAATGTGCAGGCTGTCGATGAGATGGTGGATATGATTATTACGCAGCGTGCGTATGAGATGAATTCCAAGGCGATTACGGCATCGGATGAGATGCTGCAGCAGGCAAATAATCTGCGCTCATAATGAGAGAAGGGAGGCTGCCATATGAGTTCCATTATAGATGTATCTTCTATGTATGATAGTTATTCTTCTCAGATTGGGAATGTATCTTCGGATAAGGCATCCGGAACGATTCGTGGAGTCGATGAGAATTCTACCAATGAGGAGTTAATGGAGGCATGTAAAAGCTTCGAGTCTTATTTTGTGCAGAAGATGATAGAGCAGGCAAAGAAAACTCTGGACAATGAAGATGAAAAGGGCGAATACATGCGCTATTTCAGCGATACGATGAATGAGCAGTATGCAGAGATGATTACAGACAGCGGTCAGGTTGGTCTGGCACAGCAACTTTATGAGTCGATCAAGACAACGTATCAATTATAATTACAAAATATATTCGGGCCACTGTATTTTATTTGCAGTGGTCTATTATTTTGTGCGAAGGCAAAGTGAGGGCACAAGATGTCCAGTGGACATCTGTTTTGTGCGGACC
>CAYYGS010000397.1:0-2277 GCA_964471335.1 uncultured Jutongia sp. | reverse complement strand
GAGCCGTATGCGTCTTCGGCCTGTGAAATGGTGTCGGAGATCCTGCAGTATATCGGCAATGGATTAAAGCTGAAACCGGCCGAGGCTGAGGCGCTGTATGCCGGGATTATGATTGATACGAATTTCTTCGTCGATAAGACAGGCGTGCGTACGTTTGAGGCGATGGCATATCTGCGTCGGAACGGCGTGGATGCTACGCGTATCCGAAAGGCATTCCGGGAGGATATGACGGAATACAGGATCCGTGCAGAGGCAGTGCAGGCGACCAAATTGTATCTGGACAGCTTTGCCATTACAGAGAGCCGGTCAGAGGGACTGGATAATCCTACCGTCATGGCAGCGAAGATTGCCAATGCCCTTTTAGATATCAATAATGTCAAGGCATCGTTTGTGCTGACGAACTATAAAGAAAGAGTATACATTAGCGCGCGTTCTATCGATGAGGTGAATGTACAGATCATGATGGAGCGGCTGGGCGGTGGAGGCCATATCAATATGGCCGGGGCGCAGCTTCGGGACTGCACGGTCGAGGAAGCTGCAGAAAGGATTCGAGGGATGATCGATCAGATGCTGGAAAATGGAGAGATTGCATCATAATCACATATACGAACGGAGGTTTTTACGATGGAAGTAATTTTATTAGAGGATGTTAAGGCTTTGGGTAAAAAGGGAGAACTTGTCAAGGTCAGCGATGGTTACGCAAAGAATTTTCTTTTGAAGAAAAAGCTTGGAGTTGAAGCAAATGCGAAGAACAAAAATGATTTGAAGCTGCAGAAGAGACACGAGGAGAAAGTAGCGTTGGAGAAGCTTGAGACAGCGAAGGCATTTGCGGAGGAACTAAAAGAAAAGTCGATTACGGTATCGATTAAAACAGGAAGTAATGGAAGAAGCTTTGGCTCCGTTTCGACGAAAGAGCTGGCAGCGGCGGCAAAGGATCAGCTGGGCTATGATCTGGATAAAAAGAAGATGGTGCTGCCGGAGCCGATCAAGACGCCGGGTATCTTTGACCTGCCGATTAAATTGCATGCCGAGGTGATGGGAAGCTTAAAGGTGATCGTAAAGGAGAAGGCATAGGTAATGGCACCAAGATAAGAGGAAACGGGGTAGAGACATGGAAGAATCCCTGATTAAGCGGATACCGCCGCATAATGTGGAGGCGGAGAGAGCCGTGATCGGTTCAATGATGATGGACGATGATGCGACTCAGGTCGCCGCAGAGTTTCTGACAAAGGAAGATTTTTACAACGGGCAGTACGGGCAGCTCTTTGAAGCATTGTTAGATCTGTATCATCAGGGAGTGGGAGCGGATTTGGTGACGATACAGAACCGGCTTCGTGAGATGGAGGTTCCTCCGGAGCTGACCAGCACGGAATTTATGGGAGGGATCATCAATAGTGTCCCCACTTCTGCCAATATTAAGGGGTATGCCAGGATCGTACAGGAGAAAGCTGTACTTCGACGTCTGATCAAGGCAGGAGAGACTGTGACAGCGAATTGCTATATGGACCGGGAGCCGTTGGAGACAATTCTGGATGATGCGGAAAAAAAGATTTTCGATGTGGTGCAGAAGCGGCATTCCAATGAATTTGAGGATATTCGGGATGTGGTACTGCGTACGCTGGACAGCATTGAGCAGGCGGCAAGGCAGAAGGGACATGTCACAGGGCTGGAGACGGGATTTCGCGATCTGGATTATAAGACGGCGGGATTGCAGCCCTCTGACCTGATTTTAATTGCTGCGCGTCCCGCGATGGGAAAGACGGCGTTAGCACTGAATATCGCGGAATACATAGCGCTGCACAGCCAGAGCACACTGGCAGTATTCAGCCTGGAGATGAGTAAGGAGCAGCTGGTGAAGCGTATGCTGTCGATGAACTCCAAGGTGGATTCGCAGAAGATCCGTACAGGAGGACTGGAGGACGAGGAATGGGGAAAGCTTGTGGAGAGCGTCCGAAGGCTGGGTAATTCAAATCTTGTCATTGATGATACCTCCGGTATCACGGTGCCGGAGCTACGCTCCAAGTGCCGGAAACTCAAGATGGAGAAAGGCCTGGATCTGGTGATCATCGATTATCTGCAGCTGATGTCGGGAGGCGGGAGCCGCCGGGGAGACAACCGCCAGCAGGAGATCTCCGATATTTCCCGTTCACTGAAGGTGATGGCGAGAGAATTAAACGTACCTGTGATCGCGTTATCACAGCTTTCCCGTGCGGTGGAGCAAAGGCCGGATAAGAGGCCGATGCTTTCGGATCTGCGTGAATCCGGAGCGATTGAGCA
>CAYYGS010000396.1:0-2295 GCA_964471335.1 uncultured Jutongia sp. | reverse complement strand
TATGGCACAGCATAACGAGTATGAAGAGCATGATGATGTATACCAGCGTTTTGCAGACAAGGCGGGAGATGAGGGATTTCCGAAAATTGCGGCGTCCTTTCGTTTGATTGCTGAGGTGGAGAAGATGCATGGAGACCGCTTCGGAAATTTTGCGGAGTGGATGGAGCAGAATAAACTTCATGTGTCAGATGTTAAAACCGGTTGGATCTGTCTCAACTGTGGTCATGTATTTGAGGGAGAAAAGGTACCGGAGAAATGTCCTGTCTGTGATCATGATAAGGGGTATTTTGTACGGCTGGAATTATCCCCTTATGCATAAAAAGGGTTGAGTAATTATCTTTTAAATGAAAAAGAGTTTTGCCTGCGGAGTTCTCCGCGCAGCGCCGGAGGCCGGTGGGAAAGGACTGGTATTTGCCAGTCCTATTTTTCGTATTTGTTTCATAAAATAGTGTGAGAATATTTTTCGCTGCCTGTGCTTCTATATAGTTTCTGTATGCAGGGTGGCGGGAACGGAAACAATATGAAACGAAAAATTATGATCCTGCTGCTTTTTGCCGGCATGATGACTCTTCTTATCTTTCCCGTAACGGTCAGCAATGGTGCCAGAAACGGTCTGATGCTCTGGTTTACCGTGGTCTTTCCGGCTCTTCTGCCTTTTATGGTTCTATCCGGTGTCATTGTGAGGATGCAGATCACTTCGACGATCGGACGCATTCTTTATCCGCTGTTTCATCGCCTGTTTCGTGTGTCGGAGAATGGGTGTTATGCGGCAGTGGTAGGATTGATTTCCGGATATCCGCTGGGGGCAAAGACGGCGGCAGATTTGTGTCGTGATAGGAGAATTACCAGAAGCGAGGGACAGTATCTGGTATCCTTTTGTAATAATGCGAGTCCTATGTTTTTGCTGGAATATATGGCTGTCTATTGTATGGGGATGAAAATGCCCTATTTGCTGCTGCTTATTGTCTATCTTTCCGGATGGATCAATGCACTTTTGTTCCAAAAGTTATTTAGGTGTTATCAATTGGAAGATTCTGTGGTAAAATATACCAAAGCGAGTAAAAAGGTGAATACCTGGATGGAGGCTCTGGATGAAAGTATCCTGGATGCCTTCGTGACACTTGCGAAGGTGGGAGGTTATATTATACTATTCTCTATTATGGCACAGCTGACGGAGGATCTTCTGCCGCTGCCTGTGATCTGCAAGGCTGTTGGGCTGGGGGCTATTGAGATTACGACAGGAGGAGATTATTTGCGGGATGGGATCGCAAGTCCCTTCTTGCTCTGGGTTTTGGGAGCGGCCATCAGCGCTTTCGGAGGATTTTCCAGTATAGCACAGACATCAGGCGTCCTGCAGGGCAGTGGGATTTCTGTCAGACATTATATTCTGGCAAAGGCAGGCCATGCACTGATTGCGGCGGGAATGGCTGCTGCTGCGTATGCCTTTTGGGGATGAAAAGGAAAGGATGTCTGGGTGAGGTATTTTGGCTGTGCAGGAATGACAGGATCAGAGGAATGATTGAGAGGGATTGGAGGAGTATATGCCGGCATTTGCAACACATGAGATTTTTGGGGAAGAAGGTTTAGAGGGAGTAGAGTCGATGGAACAGCTGCAGGCTGTCGTCAGACACCGTAATGTTTTTCGAGCAGGCTGTCAGGGCCCGGATGTTTTTTTGTTCAATCCGTTTATGCTCAACAGTAGAAAGGAGCTTAATCTGGGCAGCAGGATGCATGAGACGCGGGTGAACCGTTTCTTTCGTATCTATCTGGAGGAGCTTCTGACAGAGGAGACGCGTTTCGGATTGGAGACGGCTGTCAGCTATCTGCTGGGATTTGTAGCACATTATTCTCTGGATTCGGAGCTTCATCCGTATATTTACAGCCTTATCGGATTTCGGGGAGGACAGCCGGAGAACGGGGATAAGAAGCTGGGATTTCATCAGCGTCTGGAAGCGGTGATAGACAAGAAGATGTTGATGACGAAGCGGGAAATAATGCCATCCGCATACCATCCGGAGAAGATGACAAAACTCTCCGGACAGGAATTGCAGGTTATCGCAGATATCATGGCAAGGACGTTGAGCAAAACGTATCATATTCAGGTGCGGCCGGAGAATTTCCGTGCTTCGTATTGGTGCATGCAGAGAGTGATGTCTGTGCTGTATGATCATTCCGGAAGAAAACGCAGGAGAGTATGCCTGCTGGAGGACAGAATCCTGCGGGCGGCCTATCTGAGCAATCTTATGGTGAGTGACCAACTGGAGGATGAATGGGATGTCATGAATTTGAAGGGAC
>CAYYGS010000395.1:0-2316 GCA_964471335.1 uncultured Jutongia sp. | reverse complement strand
CCAGACGGGCAAGTACCTGCAGATTCTGCCCATAGTTCTTGGCAAATCCCACTCCGGGATCAATGATCATCTGATCCCTGCCGATCCCGGCACGCTCACCGGTCTCCACACTCTCCTGCAAGTCAGTAAGCATATCCTCCAGAAAATTATTATACACAGCTTCCCGTCTATTATGCATCAGGCAGACCGGCACGTGATACGCTGCCACAATCTGCGCCATCGTTCCACAGTCCCAGACACTGTCCCTGTCCTCCGGCGCATGAAGGGAATCATAACGAAGCCCCCAGATATCATTTGCAAGATCTGCTCCCGCCTGCAGTGCGGCCTCCATAACAGGTGCCTTATAGGAATCCACAGATATCGGAATATCAAAATTTTTTTTCAACGCATGGACCACCGACGTTACGCGCTCCATCTCCTCCCCGACAGATATCTTCTGATAGCCGGGTCTTGTTGATTCGCCGCCTACATCGATGATATCAGCCCCCTGGCTTACCATTTCCTCAGCGCGCCGGAGTGCATCGTCCACTGTCCGATATTTTCCGCCATCCGAGAAGGAATCCGGTGTCACGTTCAGTATTCCCATCACATAGACATGTCCCTCTCCAAACGAAAACTCCCTGCCGCCTATATTCATCGTCATATATCTCCTATTATTTCCTCAATAAATGCAAAAATTCATTCTGTCTGTTCTCCATCTCCCCCCGCACCGCATACGTAACGGTCGTTGTACCTGGTCTCTGGATCCCACGCATCGTCATGCACATATGCTCCGCTTCCACCATAACCATCACGCCTCTTGGTTTTACATATTTCATAATATCATCCGCAATCTGTGCCGTCATTCTCTCCTGAATCTGCGGCCTGCGGGCATACACCTCCACCGTGCGGGCCAGCTTGCTCAGCCCGACCACCTCACCATCCGGAATATAAGCAATATGCACGCTTCCGTAAAATGGCAGAAAATGGTGCTCACAGACGGAATAAAAGGTAATAACCCGCTCGATCACGACCTCATTGTGCCCCGCCGTAAACCTTTTACTCAGATGATCACCGGCATCCCGGTCCATCCCCGCAAAGATCTCCTCACACATTGCACTGATTCTGGCTGGTGTATCCACAAGACCCTCTCTTTCAGGATCCTCACCAATTCCCTCCAGGAAAAGACGCACCGCCTCTTCAATTTTTTCATGATCCATAACTGCTCCTATCATCACACATTTTCTATATTGACGTTAAATACCATTGTACTAATAATGTCTCGAAGGGTCAAAAAACTGGTACACCTCCGTTAAAAAAGACAGGCTTCCACATACAATGATCTTCTCCCTCTGCCCCTTCCTGCTGATCTCCTGCAAGGCGCTGCTCACATCCTGACAGCTCTGTACCGCAACGGTATACCGTGCCGACAGAGACACCAGAACCTCTTTCAGCTCATCCGGCTCCACTCCTCGCTCTCCTGCTGCCTTTACCATATAGAGACGTCTGGCCAGAGGCAGAAGTGTTTTTAATATCTCCGTATAAGCCTTGTCCCGAAAGACACCGAATATAAATGTAAACCTCTCGGACGGGAAATAGCGGATGAGTGATTTTTTTAGCTGCGCTGCCCCTGACGGATTGTGTGCTCCGTCTACAATCAAAAACGGATCTCTTGAGATCAGGTCGAACCTTCCATGCCATCTCGTCTCTGCGAGGGCTTCCTGCACAGAACTGAGATTTATTTTGTGAAATCCGGTCTTTGCCATCTGCAGCAGCGCCTCGGCCGCCACAATTGCATTCTCCACCTGATACAGCCCCAGCTGCCGAATCCGAAAAAGATTCCCTCTGTAATAGAACTTCGTCCGAGACAGGGAGCATTCCATATGCATCACCTTCTCCGCATCGGCGATTCTAAGGGACAGCCCCCTCTGCTGGCACAGCCTTTTAAGCTGCTCCATCACCATAAATTCCTGACGGGCAGAGACAACAGGTACACCTGCTTTTAGAATACCAAATTTCTGTTCGGCAATCTCCACAAGACTGTCTCCCAGCTCTGCCGTGTGATCCAGACTGATTTCTGTAAAGATGGTAAGCACCGGCCTCTCAATGAGATTTGTCGCATCCAGGCTGCCGCCCATTCCAACCTCAACCACGGCCACGTCCACCTGCCATCGCTCCATCTGACAAAACGCCATGACAGTCTCTATCTCAAATGCAGTGGGATGGCCGCTTCCCTCCTCTTCCATTATCCGGACCGCAGCGGCAAGCTCTGTCATTCTCTCAATAACTATTATTGGAATAAACTTTTTAGACTTCTGGAAATAGAAGGGCTCCGTG
>CAYYGS010000394.1:0-2324 GCA_964471335.1 uncultured Jutongia sp. | reverse complement strand
CTGTCATGCGGGTCTCGTAGATTTTGGTATTCCGATCACATTGGATGACGGTACTGTTTTGGGTAGTGTCATCGGTGGACAGGTACTGCCGGAAAATCCGGATGAGGATAAGTTCCGTACAGTGGCAAGGGAATTGGGAATTGATGAGGATACTTACATTGATGCGCTACATAAGGTCAATGTAAAAACAAGAGCTGAGATTGAGGCAGCCGCTAATCTGTTGGGTGATGTTATTAACATGTTTGTACGGGCAAGCTATGCAACATCACAGAACCAGAGGATCGTTGAGGACCTGAAGGAAGGAATTTCAAAAGCGGCTGAACAGATCGTGGTGGCGAATGAGAATACAAAGCAAATTGAAGGATTTAGCAACAGACAGAAGATGCTGGCATTAAATGCAAGTATTGAAGCGGCTCGTGCCGGAGAGGCAGGACGCGGTTTTGCCGTGGTGGCAGAAGAAGTGCAGAAGCTTGCGCTTGGCATGTCTGTGACCAGCAAAAATATCAGGGAGGCGCTTGGCTCTGTAACGGAGACAATTACCAACCTGAATAAATAAATATGTCCTGGGTAGTTCCTGTCAGGGGTTACCCAGGTGTTTTTTTGTACATTATTCTGAATTTACATGGAGGGTTACAATGAAAAGCTTATCACTGGAAAAGGAATTGAGAGAAAATGCCTATCCGGGCAGAGGGATTATTCTTGGCAAATCCCAGAATGGAAAATATGCGGTGGCGGCCTATTTTATTATGGGAAGAAGTGAGAACAGCCGTAATCGGATATTTGTAGAAGATGGCGAGGGAATACGTACCCAGGCTTTTGATGAATCAAAAATGGAGGATCCCAGTCTGATAATCTATGCGCCGGTGCGCGTATTGGGCAATAAGACGATTGTAACAAACGGCGATCAGACGGATACGATTTATGATTTGATGGACAGGCAGCAAACATTTGAGCAGGCGCTTCGCACCAGAGAATTTGAGCCGGATGCTCCGAATTATACACCGCGTATTTCGGGTATTATACATCTGGATCAGGGAAACTATAATTATGCGATGTCGATTTTAAAAAGCGGCAACCCGCAGGGGACGTCATGCAACCGTTTTACCTTTGCTTATAGCGATCCGCTTCCGGGTCAGGGGCATTTTATCCATACATACCAGGGTGACGGCGATCCGCTTCCAAGCTTTGCAGGAGAGCCAAAACCGGTAGAGATCCCGGATGACTGCGATGCGTTTACAGAAATGCTTTGGAACAGCCTGAACGAGGAGAATAAGGTATCGCTTTTTGTGCGTTATATCGATATCGCAACGGGAGAATACACGAGTCGGATTGTTAATAAAAACAGATGAATTGTGTTGGGTCGACGACAGGTGTAGAATTAACAGAAAGGATGAATCAGAAAATGAAGGAATTAGAATTAAAATATGGATGTAACCCGAATCAGAAACCCTCCAGGATATACATGGAGGAGGGAGAACTTCCAATTCAGGTATTAAATGGCAAGCCCGGCTATATCAATTTTTTAGATGCCTTTAATGGATGGCAGCTGGTACGGGAATTAAAAGCGGCAACAGGACTGCCGGCAGCAACCTCATTTAAGCATGTATCGCCCGCCGGGGCTGCTGTAGGATTGGCTCTGTCAGAGACAGAGGCAAAGATTTACTGGGTAGATGATCTGGGAGAGCTGACACCTCTGGCGGCTGCTTACGCAAGGGCGAGGGGAGCAGACAGAATGTCTTCCTATGGAGATTTTATTGCATTGTCGGATGTTTGTGATGTTTGTACAGCGAAAATGATTAAGAGAGAATTTTCTGATGGAATTATTGCGCCGGGATATGAACCGGAGGCTTTGGAGCTTTTGAAGGAGAAGAAGAAGGGAAATTACGCTGTAATTCAGATTGATCCGTCCTATGAGCCGAATCCGGTTGAGCATAAGGAAGTGTTTGGTATTACCTTTGAACAGGGCCGCAATGAACTGAATATTGATAAAGACTTTTTCGGAAATATTGTGACAGAAAATAAGGAGCTTCCGGAGTCTGCCAAAATTGATATGGCGATTGCCATGATTACTCTTAAGTATACGCAGTCTAATTCTGTCTGCTTTGTCAAGGGTGGACAGGCAATCGGGATTGGCGCGGGACAGCAGTCGCGCATCCATTGTACCAGACTGGCAGGAAATAAGGCAGATAACTGGCTGCTGCGCCAGTCTCCGCAGGTACTTTCTCTTCCGTTCAAGGAGGAGATGAAGCGTGCGGACCGTGACAATGCGATTGATTTATATATCGGTGAGGATTATATGGATGTGCTTGCAGAGGGCGAGTGGC
>CAYYGS010000393.1:0-2325 GCA_964471335.1 uncultured Jutongia sp. | reverse complement strand
ATATGGCATCGAAGCCCTGCAAGGCAAAGACATCCATCAAAGTCTAAGCGTCTCCGCAAAATCGACACCGACCTTCTGGGACACTTAATGAAAAAACTGGAGCGAACAGGATTCGTGGCTCAGCGAAGGCTTTCAAATTTTGACGGATAAGGAGGGATTATCCTGTAATAATTTATAAATAAGGGGCAGGAAAAGGAGGTTCATTTATCCTGTCCACCAAAAAAACAGGCCATAAGGCCTGTTTTTAGATTACTCACTTTTTATTCATTGTCGTCTCCGTAAGTACCATAATACTTACCATAGTACTTACCGTAATATTTTCCATAATACTTGCCATAGTAGCCCTTTTTCTCCATAGCTACCTTATTCAGCACCGCACCGAGAATATGGCATCCGGACTTGTCAAGCTGCTGCTTTACACTCTGCGCAAAACGATAGCTGATCTCATTATTGGCAATTACCATAATGACGCCATCTGCCAGCGTTGATACGATTGCCGCATCAATAACCGAGCCAAGCGGCGGACAATCAATAAATACATAATCGTATTCCTCACGAACTTTTTCCAGCAATGCCTTAAACCTCTTGCCACCCAACAGCTCAGCCGGGTTCGGTGCATAAGTCCCCGAGAAGACAATATGAAAATTCTCCACATCCGTCTCCAGAAGCACATCATCCACCTCATTCTGTCCCGCCAGATAATGTGTGAGTCCCGCCTCTACAGCGCCCACTTTATATCGGCCTACCAGGACAGACTTACGCAGATCCGCGTCAATAACAAGTACTTTCTTTCCTGTCTCTGCCATAGACATTGCCAGATTGACGCAGACATTTGATTTTCCCTCATTCGGCGTGCAGCTGGTAAACATTATTACCTTGATATCACTGCCGCAAAACTGTACATTCGTCCGAAGTGACTTAAAGGATTCGTTAGAACGGTAACTCATCTTCTCCATCTTGCCAAAAGCTACTTTCTTCATTTCCCTGCGTCCTCCTTCTTCCGTTTTTTGCTCTCCTTCTTCATCCTCTTCTTCTCACGCCTCTCGCGATCCTCTTCCTGCAGCGCCGTTTCCTCCAATGGAAGGATACCCAGCGTATTGAGACCCAGATACTTCTCGATATCCTCGGAAGACTGAATCGTATCGTCCAGAATATAGCGTACAATAATGACAGCACACGCAAGAAAGACACCTAAAAATGCGGCTATCACCGTATTCTTTCCGGTTGTCGGAGATACCTTATCGTCATCCGCATACCCCTCAGCCACAATTCTCGGCTCCGGAATATCCATCACCTCGGCAATCCGTTTTTTCGATACCTCTGCATACTGATCTACAATCTGCTTTGCCATATAGGGATCAGGATCTGTCACAGAGATCTCCAGAATACGTGTATCAGTAGGATTGGACACCGTTGTCACAGCCAAAAGCTCATCGTGCTTCATATCCAGATCCAGATTCTTGATCACCTGCTCTAACACGGGGCGGCTCTTCGTCACAACGATATAATCCTGCGTCAGCTGTGAACCGATCTGCAGATCTGCCAGCGAAGACAATGTCGTCTTGCTTCCTGTAATACAAAGCTGTGTCGTAGACCGATACAACGGCGTAACCAGAAATTTACAAACCACTCCTGTCGTTCCTGCAAAAATAAGTCCAACCAGTAAAATAATCCATATTCTGGACATTAACAGCCGGAAGATCTCCCGCAGGTCAATTTCCATTTCCTCATGCATGTTCTGTTCCATGTCACTCTCCCTTTTCTATTTGTTTTCCGCTAAATGTATTTTCCCTGTAACAACATCCGGGCATTTTCCGAGGTAAGCCTGTCCCTCATTCCCTCTCCCGCGATCTTCTCAATGATCTGAGCTGTCTTCTCCATCTGCGGCGGCCTGTGTTCCATATTATGGCAATCACTGCCCAAAAAATGCACCCATCCCTTTTTTACCATTGTTTTACAGAATTTGGTACGCTTATCGAACCTCCCTCCGGTAATACTGCGGGTATTCATCTGTATATACGCGCCCAGCTCAATCAGATCATGGACATATTCCGGATGACGGATAAACGTCTCATACCGCTCCACATGTGCCAGTACGGGAATCTTGCCCAACTGGATAATATCACGCATCGCATGATAAATCTCCCGATGGCTCTCACTCGGATAAAACTCCACCAGCACATAATTTGTATCAGCCAGCGTTGGCACCCGGTCTTGTCGAAGCATGTCAAGAATCCCCTGACTAAAGAGTATCTCACAGCCACTGTAAATTGTCAAGTCCTTCGAAAGTTCCGCGGCGATTTTCCGCGTCTGCTCCAGACACTC
>CAYYGS010000392.1:0-2386 GCA_964471335.1 uncultured Jutongia sp. | reverse complement strand
GCGGAAGACAATATAAGTGACAGGAAAGCAGTCTGTCTGAGCTGTTATGGTGTGTGGTCGCTGTGGAAGATGAAACCACAGGCAATCACAGAGCAGTGTGTGGCAGATGAGATGAAGGTTACCGTATTGGATGAGTGCAGGGATTTTTCCCTGAAATTAGGTGGTACCACGGAGTGATTCGCCCTAAGCTGACAATAGTTGGCTTAGGGCTTTTTTAACTTATAAGAAAGTTCGCCACAACATGGTGGTGTGCCAACAAGAATTAAAAAAAAAGAATTCTATTTGAAAAGAAAAGAGGTAGGAAGATGAAGGGAACGGAAATTATTGTAAAGGCGTTGAAAGAAGAAGGCGTAGATACAATTTTTGGCTATCCGGGTGGTCAGGCAATTGACATCTTTGATGCGCTGTATGGTGAGACAGATATTGAAGTGGTTCTGCCAAGGCATGAGCAGGCGCTCATTCATGCGGCGGACGGTTATGCGCGCTCGACGGGAAAAGTGGGAGTGTGTCTTGTGACAAGTGGTCCGGGGGCAACTAATCTGGTAACGGGAATTGCAACGGCAAATTATGACAGTGTTCCGCTGGTTTGTATCACTGGGCAGGTTCCGCTTGGGTTGATGGGAAATGATGCATTTCAGGAGGTGGATATCGTTGGCATAACCAACAGTATCAGCAAGTATGCAGTAACTGTGCGCACTAGGGAGGAGCTTCCCCGTATTTTGAAAGAAGCGTTCTATATTGCGAGAACAGGCAGACCGGGACCGGTTGTGGTAGATATTCCGAAGGACATACAGCAGGCACAGGGAAGTGACGAGTACCCGGAGAAAGTAAGTATCCGCGGGTATAAGCCAAATGAGGGGGTTCATGTTGGACAGATAAAGAAGGCAGTTAGTATGCTGAAGAAGGCGAAGCGGCCGCTTTTCCTTATTGGCGGCGGTGTAAATGTGTCTGGTGCCAACGAAGAAATGCGGAGACTGGCAGAGACAACAGGAGTACCAGTTATTACAACAATAATGGGAAAAGGGGCAATTCCAAGCACTCATGAGCTGTATCTTGGAAATATTGGTATTCATGGAAGTTATGCAGCAAATCATGCCGTATCAGAATGCGATGTGCTGTTTTCTATCGGAACACGTTTTAATGATAGAATCACCGGAAAAATCAGTGAATTTGCGAAAAATGCCAAGATTATCCATATTGATATTGATTCAGCATCTATTTCTAAGAATATTGTGGTGGATATTCCGATTGTTGCTGATGCCAAACTTGCGATAGAGAAATTGTTAGAGTATGTAACACCGTTGAAAATTGAAAAATGGGTAGAGCAGCTTATGGTATGGAAGGAAGAGCATGAAATAACCATGCGGCACTATGACGGGCTGACACCGGAAAAAATTATTTGCTATATTAATGATCATTTTGATTCACCAATTGTCACGACAGATGTTGGGCAGAATCAGTTATGGGCAACGCAGTATATCAGGCTGCAGAGCGGCCGTCAGTTTTTGACATCAGGTGGCCTGGGAACTATGGGTTATGGTTTTCCGGCGGCAATCGGGGCGCAGATAGGAAATCCGGGAAGTACGGTAATTGCTATATCCGGTGACGGCGGGATGCAGATGAACATTCAGGAGCTGTCAACTGCGGTTGCACTGGAACTTCCGCTGGTTCTGGTCGTAATGAATAATGGTTATCTTGGCAATGTGCGTCAGTGGCAGGAGATGTTTTATCAAAAACGTTATTCCAGTACCTGCCTGCGGTACCGCAAGAGCTGTGAGCGTAACTGTGAGGACAGGTCAAAGGAATGTCCGAAGTTTATACCGGATTTTGTTAAACTGGCAGAAAGCTACGGTGCATATGGAATCCGGATTACAGAGGAGGCGGAGATTGCAGAAGCATTTAATTATGCACTGGAACATAAGACTGCGCCTACAATTATTGAATGTGTGATTGAGCGAGAAGCCAATGTATTTCCAATGGTTCCTACAGGTAAGACGTTGGACGATATGATATTGGACGAATAGTGATTACGAATTTGTGCTTACTCATAGAACAGCAAGATATTCATTAAATTCGCAGGTTGAGCAAGAATGTGAGATTTGTGTCTGCGCGCACTTGACACAAACTCAAAGGAATCTTGGTTCCTTATATATGTAGCAAAGAACGTGCGCAGAAATGGGGATTTTTATGGAAGTTAAGAAAAGATATATATCACTTTATGTTGAAAACAGAATCGGTGTGTTGGCGAAGATTTCCGGGCTTTTGGCGGGAAAATCTTATAACCTGGACACTTTGACGGTAGGAAGGACGGAAGATCCGACGGTGTCACGCATGACCATTGGATTAACGATTGATGATGTGACCTTTGAACAGGTAAAGAAACAGT
>CAYYGS010000391.1:0-2387 GCA_964471335.1 uncultured Jutongia sp. | reverse complement strand
CTGCCGCCCTCAAAGACTACCATAGAGCCTACGGACTGAAATCCGCTGAGATTGGAAGCATCATACGATTCTAGACGGATCACGTCCGGCAGACCAATCCACTCACAGATCTCCGCCATCGCACCTGTCGTGCGCTCCTCTTCTCTCTTAAGCTTTTGTGCATCCTGCTCCAGCACCAGCAGTGCATTCTTATGAGCCAGCTCCACAAGCCGCTCCTTCTTCCCCCTCTGCGGCACGAGTATATGCACTTTACTGCCGCGCCTCTCGCTTAGCCATCGGCTGATCACCTCTCCATCCTCTATCTCATATTCTATCATGAGTTCCTTTGGAATAAAAGGTGTCCCGGCATAAAATTGTTTGATAAAGGACTGCAAAATGCCGCTGTGATCGTCTCCATCTACCCCATTCAGATGAAAATGATCCCTGCCGATCATTTTCCCTTCGCGTATGAAAAATACCTGCACCACCGCCTCGCTCTGATTTTTCGCTAATGCAATGACATCTCTGTCCATCCCGCCAAATTCTGTAATTTTCTGATGGATAGAAGACTTTCTGACGCTTTCCATCAGATCGCGATACTGCGCTGCCTCCTCAAAGGCCATTTTCTCTGCTGCTGCCTGCATCTTTTCATTCAAATACTGCAGCACGCCTCCTGTATCTCCCTCCAACAGCCTGACTGCCTTCTTAAAATTCTCCCGGTACTCCTCCGGGCTGATATATCCTTGACAGGGGGCTTCACATTGCTTAATATGATAATTCAGACAGGGACGCTCCTTCCCGGTATCCCGGGGAAGCACACGGTTGCAAGTCCGAATATGATATATCTTGCGTACCAGCTCCAACGTATCCTTCGCCGCCCCTGCACTTGTATAGGGGCCAAAATATTTTGCCTTATCTCTTTTCTGCTGACGCGAAAAAATCAGCCGGGGATATGTCTCCCCCACTGTCGCCTTGATGAAAGGATAGCTTTTATCATCCTTCAGCAGTGTATTGTATTTCGGTTTATGCTCCTTGATGAGATTGCTCTCCAGTACCAGAGCCTCTACTTCCGAATCCGTAATAATATACTCGAAGTGATGAATCTGCGAAATCATCCTCTCGATCTTGGGAGACACATTGCGGCTTTTCTGAAAATACTGCCGAACCCGGTTTTTCAGGCTGATCGCCTTTCCCACATAAATGATAGCATCCTTCTCGTCATGCATCAAATACACTCCGGGCTTTCCCGGCAGCTTTTTCAATTCTTCCTCAATGTCAAACACATTTTAATCCTCTATTTATTTCTTAACCTTAATTTTCTTGATCTTACTGCACTCTCCGTACACTCTGCTCTCTCCGTGCATCGTATACGCGCGCACCTTTACATAATAAAATGCACCCTTCTCCAATTTCTTCATCTTGCATTTTTTCCTGTTCTGGCTGATCGATGCACACCCATCAAAGGTGATATCTGTCCCATACAGAATCTGATATCCACTCGCCCCGGACACTTTGTCCCAGGAAGCGGAAAGTGTTCTTTTCTTTATATTCTTTACGTGAAAGTTTTTAACCTTTTTCGGCGCATCCGGCTTTTTCTCCGTATGTCTCTTTGTTGCCTTATCTGGTTCGGATGTCTCCTTCGGCTCAGATGTTTTTTTCGGTTCGGATGTCTTCTTTGGCTCAGATGTCTTCTTTGGTGTATCCGTCTTCTTCGGAGAAGCCGTCGGCGAGGCTGTCGGAGACGACGTAGGAACCGGCGTAGCTGTCACAGCAGCAGGATGCGGAATCACATTGCCTGATGCATCTGTCAGATACAGTTCAGGACTGCTCACATACCAGATATAATTGGAATCCTCCACCTTGATCGATGCAGAAGATATCGGAATACGGCCGGTCGGCATCGCCATAGAGGGATCCGCACAATAAAATACACCATCTGTATAATCCGTCACCAACACAGCATGCTGCTGGTCACTCTTCTGCTTATACAGAACGATTCCCGCTGGATGCATATTCAGAAGCTCAATCAGTTCTGTAGCCGAGCCTGAAAAATTGCCATGTGTCACTATGATGCCGCTGCTGTTAAAATCCCATTTCAGGCCGACACCAGTTGTCCATGCGGCAGACATCATGACATCCGTAGTAATCGACGACCATCCTTCATTACCGGAAAGCATCGCCGCACGCCGCACCATCATTGTCGCTGCCACCAATGTACAAGTACTTGTCCCCTGCGCCTGTTTCAAAAAAACTTCCGGCTGGTTTACCTGATCAAATGTCACCGCACTTACCGGGACATTCTGGCTCCACCATACGCAGGCCGGCTGACAGGCCAATAAAAGCGACATACACCAAACCACGATCCTTTTGCTTTTCTTATCTTTCATCATCCGTATTCTCCCCATTCT
>CAYYGS010000390.1:0-2398 GCA_964471335.1 uncultured Jutongia sp. | reverse complement strand
GAGAATACGATTTATGACGTCTCATCCAAAGGATCTGTCAGATGATCTGCTGGAGGTTATGAAGAATTCAAAGAAAATATGCAGGCAGCTTCATTTGCCGCTGCAGTCGGGCAGCAGCAGAATTTTGAAATGCATGAACCGTCACTATGATAAAGAGGGATATCTGGCGCTTGTGGAGAGAATTCGGGAAGCAGTGCCTGATATTGCGTTAACGACAGATATTATTGTGGGATTTCCGGGTGAGACGGAGGAAGATTTTGAAGATACAATGGATGTAGTAAGACGGGTACAGTATGACAGTGCATTTACATTTATCTATAGTAAGCGGACTGGAACTCCGGCGGCTGCGATGGAGGAACAGATACCGGAGGATGTGGTGAAGGAGCGTTTTGACAGGCTCTTGTCACTGGTGCAGAAGATTGCTGCAAAGAAGACGGCGGCCGGAGAGGGAAGCGTGGAGGATGTGCTGGTAGAAGAGGTCAATCAGCGGAATTCTACGCTGATGACAGGACGGACTGACAGAAATTACATTGTACATTTTCCCGGAGATGCTTCTATGATTGGCAAGATTGTG
This sequence comes from uncultured Jutongia sp., assembly GCA_964471335.1. GTDB lineage: Bacteria > Bacillota > Clostridia > Lachnospirales > Lachnospiraceae > Jutongia. The sequence continues at coordinate 1,824 of CAYYGS010000390.1, read as the reverse complement.
CCGGTAAGGCTTTGTGAGAGTAAGGGATTTTATTATGTTGGCTGTGCGAACCCGAGCGGTCTCGCGAAGCGTAATGTTTGAGGTTGTTTGTGCCATAGAGAGGAGGATGGTTGTGGAAGATCAGGGAATGAATCTCCGACAGCGCCAGGAGGAACGTGAACATATTATACTTGGCAAGTTTGCCAGCTTTGCAGATGAGTCGGAAGGGCGTGACCGGAAGGAGGCACAGTGCGATATCCGCACGGATTACCAGAGAGACCGCGACAGGATCCTGCACTGCAAGGCATTCCGGCGGCTGAAGCAGAAGACACAGGTATTTCTGGCTCCGATAGGGGATCATTACCGGACACGTATGACGCATACTCTGGAGGTGGCCCAGAATGCAAGAACGATCGCAAGAGCACTCCTGTTAAATGAAGATTTAACAGAAGCAATTGCACTTGGCCATGATTTGGGGCACACGCCATTCGGTCATGCAGGGGAGCGGGCATTGCACAGGCTGACAAAGGATTTCGGTGGATTTCATCACAATGAACAGAGTGTTCGTGTGGTGGAGCGGCTGGAGAAGGATGGACTCGGGCTCAATCTGACGAAAGAGGTCAGAGACGGCATTTTGAATCATCAAACAAGCCTGATGCCGTGTACTCTGGAAGGGAAGATCGTGCGTCTGTCGGATAAGATTGCATATATTAATTCGGATATTGACGATTCGATTCGTGCCGGGATTATCCGGGAGGAGGATATACCTTATTGGCTGACAGATATACTGGGGCATAGTACGAATCACAGACTGAATACGCTTGTGCATGATATTGTGGCAAACAGTGAAGGGAAGGATGAGATCTGTATGTCATCGGAGGTGGAAAAGGCAATTTTTTCTCTGCGGGAATTTATGTATGAAAATGTCTATCGGAATCCGGTAGCGAAGGGTGAGGAAAAGAAAGTGGAGAATATGATAGAACAGCTCTATGACTATTATATTCATCATACTGACGAGCTTCCGGAGGAGTTTCTGGCGCTGATGCTGATGGGGGAGACACCGGAGCGTACGGTGTGCGATTTTATCGCCTGTATGAGTGACCGCTATGCGGTAGATATCTATAGCGAGATCATGATCCCGAAGGCGTGGAGCGTATAGCCTGGTGCAACGAACATCAAGTAATCAAAACTTAATTTATGATGTACTAGGAATAAATGCATGAAAAAGAATTAAAGGAAAAAAAGGAAAATACATTTTCGTGTCGAATAACTAACATAGAGGGTCTTTGCACCGATATGTTAGTTTTTTGTCGTAACTTTTTATCTAATAGGAGATTGCTCGTAACGTAGTGAAATGCAAAAAGGCAAAATGCTGGTTTTACCTTTTTTGTTAGGGGGTGAGGAATTGCCGAGATTTTCTGATGAATTGATTGAGGAGGTGCGCTCGCGCAGCGATATTCTGTCAGTGATCGGCAGTTATGTGCGTCTGAAGCGTTCCGGCAGCGGATACGTCGGCCTGTGTCCCTTCCATAATGAAAAGACACCGTCCTTTTCCGTGAATCCCGCCCGGCAGATGTTTAAATGCTTTGGATGCGGCGTAGGCGGCAATGTCATCACCTTTCTGATGGAATATGAGAATCTGACATTTCCTGAGGCAATGGAGAGTCTGGCGGAGAGAGCGGGAATTGATCTTCCGAAACAGGAACTCAGTCAGGAACAGAAATATCAGGAGAATCAGAGGATGCTTCTTCTGGAAATTAATAAGAAGGCGGCAAAATTTTATTATGCGCAGTTAAAATCACCGAGAGGAAAGTTAGGATATGATTATCTGCGCGGACGAGGGCT
>CAYYGS010000389.1:0-2413 GCA_964471335.1 uncultured Jutongia sp. | reverse complement strand
TAACGCACCAACTAAATGGTGGTTTTTATAATAAGGTTTTGGCCCTTACATCATGGAATGTGATCACTTTTATTAAACATTTCTGACTGACAATATTTTATGAAAGGAACGCTGCAACAATGTTAAAATCCTCTTTAGATTTCCACACAATGACTCTGTCCATGGCTTTGACAGAAGGAGACGCCTGTCAATTGATCGGGGACTTTCTGGAATACCGTCGAAAAACTGGATGTATCCAAATATACCGCAGGAATGAGCATGGTACATATATAAAATATTGCCCCGCTGACGACTGCATATCCTTTCTTCCTACAGATATAAAAATATATTTTGACGGCAGGGATAGAGGGATTAAGTGGCAGATCCGAAGCGATAGCTGGTTCTACGGCATGGTATACATCATTGAGGCAATAATAAACCCTAAAATTCTTGCTGGCATAACCGATTACCTCACTGCTGCTACTTACAGTGACCTGAATATCGCCATCACTAATTTTAATTTCGAGTCCAAAAAGATATCTCCCCTGCTGAAAAGCTTTCATGATTACAGCCTGAAACGGGTAGATTATTGTGCCAACATCCATTTGGATGAATTCATACCCGGCGGCGACCCAAATTTGATAATGAACCTCATCAGAAGAGGAGATATCCCTTTCTCCTACAAGGAATGGACACAATATGACAGTACATCACACAGAAGAAAAAGCAGGCCTGGCAGCTTCTATCTGATAAATCATTCTGTCAACATCAATTACTATAGCAAATATGTACAGCTGCAGAATCGGTCATCTGAGAATGTGGAAAAAGGTCATCCCCCAATCCCCCAGGATATAATAGATGCTGCACAGTACATTATCCGTTTTGAGGTTCAATGCAAGTATCATAAAACATATATGCTGTCCAGTGAAGCTGAAAAATCAGGAAACAGTGAGTACAATAAATACAAAGACCTGCTATCTCCCCTAAACTGCATCAAGGTTGTCAGTGACTACTATAAAAAGGTAATCGGAAGCGGCGACTGGCATACTTTACAAGAGGCCATCCGCATAATAGAATCCCGGCATTTTAACAGACAAAAAGAAAACCGATTAGTCGGAGCGCTGCAATTGGTCCACCAGTACCGCAGCATCGCCAAAGCAAAGGCCTCATGCCAGGGCAGAGAACTGGAGGCATTTAAGCGTACATTAAATGAATTATCCAGCCTCAACATAAATCCTGTCACTATCCCTAAGGACTGGAACATAAAACATATTCCAAATCTCCTGCGCGCTTATTTTAACAGATATCTTGAAGAATACCGTGACATCAATACACAAAGTATAGATGCATGTGTTCCACGTGGGTATTTTGAATATATTGAAATATTCGGATCCCCTCCCATATAATCCTGCCTCCCATCATGTGCGAATACAAGCTAATCTTGATACAATTTTTACCATAGCGAAAAGCAGGAATTCCTTTTTATGGGAGTTCCTGCTTTTGGTATTTTAAAATCTATTCGTCCCATACTGTGATAGAAAATTTCGTCAAAACATACACATCTAAAATGGATTACATGACTTCCTGCTCATCACCACGATATCCATTATGTTGGTTGCAGGCTATCTGCCAAATGTTTTACCATTTCAATCGGAAGCCCGGAAAATTGGGCTATCTTCTCTAAAGACAAGGTTCCGTCTTCCAGCATACGTTTAGCGGTTTCAGCCTTTTCATCATGCCTTGCATCATATCTTTCGCTTTCCACATAAGAACGCATTACTTCCTGCTCGTCATACAATACCATCATGATATCCACAACCTCCTTCTCTTTACTGCTAAGATACTCCTTAAGCACGTTCCGATCCTTACAGATACGGATTGCCTCCAGGACTGCTTTCTGGGTCTTTCCATGTAAAGCTATCTGTTCATTGCACACTTTGGTAAATATGACATACTGGTTGATGATATCCCCTTCTTCCCCATCATATATCATTTTTACCCTTACATCAATACAGCTTTCCTTTCCCTCAAAGAACTCCTGCGCCAGGGATACTTCTGACGGCCTTGTCTTCCGGTCTCCTGTGTAGATCACATAAATCTCCGGAACCGGCATTTTTACCTTTTTGCTTTTGTAAAGGTTCTGCTTTGTACGGTCAAGATAATCATGATAGGTCTGCACCATATACATCAATGCCCTGATAATGATATTCATTGTCCATGTGGCCTGTGCCTCTACCAGAATCACGGCTTTATCTTCCCTCACGATGAAGCCCAGGTCATTATATATATTATCTGTCAGGACATTTTTGATCGTGATGTCCGTCAGTTTATCTTCCGTGATATCATTATCTTCCGGGTGGAGCGCTTTATACAGCTGGATCAGGTATTTTTTATCCTGAAACAGGTTTGTAAAGACGCTGTCCTTAATCGTGCG
>CAYYGS010000388.1:0-2416 GCA_964471335.1 uncultured Jutongia sp. | reverse complement strand
GACGTACGAGAAAAGTTATGTACGGGAGGTGACGGCACAAGCTTTGAAGCAGCTTTTTGATGCGGGAGAGAAGCAGGGCGTCATATTAAAGGGAGTATCCGGTTACCGCTCATATGCCAGACAGGAGCAAATCTATAATAGAAATGTGAGTACACGCGGAAAGAGTACGACAAATTTAGTTTCTGCAAATCCCGGTGCCAGCGAGCATCAGACTGGATTGGCGATCGATGTATCCAGTGAGTCTGTCGGTTGTGCCCTGGAGGAGTCTTTCGGAAATACCCTGGAGGGAAAATGGCTGGCGAAAAACTGTCATAAGTTCGGGTTTGTTATCCGCTACCCTAAAGATAAAACGGATATTACCGGATATTCTTATGAACCGTGGCATATTCGTTATGTTGGGAAGAAGCTGGCGACACATCTGTATAAAAATAAGCTGACACTGGAGGAATATTATCAGATTACGACAGAGGATGAGAAGATCACAGAGCCGATCAAACCAGTGAATGATATTGAAGATGATAAATTGGAGGGTCCGGAGATGACATCTGCTCCAACCCCTGTGCCAACAAGGCGGCCTCTCCGTTCAACACCGGTACCGACAAGATCGGCATCTACGAGAAATCCGATATCAAGTCCAAGGCATACGAAGAAACCACCGAAACAGACGGATTCCTCTGAGGATGTAAATCAGGGCACTGTGACAGATTCGCCGGAAAATGAGGTTTCGCCTGTAGAGCCTGCAGCACCACAGGAACCTGTATCGGAATCGACGCCGCAGCAGGAGGAAGCGCCAACGGAAGCTGCAGTATCTTCAGATACCACGGAGACTGTAGAGGGAGCGCAGTAGTAGCGGGCTGGTGTGACAGAAGAGTACTTTCTATTGTGCCGCCTGGTTAGTCTGGTGACAGAGCCAGACGACAGAAATGGAGAAGATGATGAGAACCGTTTTAATTGGAATATATCTGCTTTTGTTTTATATTGTCAGCCTTCCACTCTTTGTAGTCGGATGGGTGATCGGGAAAATCGATTTAGATAAGAAGGCGAGATTTGCACAGCACGTTGTCTGCGCCGGTTTCCGTTCGATCTTGTTTATTGCTGGTGCGAAGGTAACAGTCAAGGGAAGAGAAAATATTCTGCAGGAGCAGGCAGCAATGTACGCATTTAATCATCGGAGTTATTTTGATATATTGGTGGGTTATACGACGGGTCCGGTGCCGCTTGCATTTATCTCAAAAGATGATTTGGCACATGTCCCCCTGATTACGCGCTGGATGAAGGCTATGAAATGTCTCTTTTTGGATAGGAATGATATTAAAAAGGGACTGAAGACGATTATGGATGGTGTGGAGCTCTTGAAAAGCGGACATTCTGTATTTATTGCACCAGAGGGCACCCGCAATCATGAAGAGGAGCTTCTGCCGTTCCATCAGGCAAGCTTTAAGCTGGCAGAAAAATCAAAGTGTCCGATTGTTCCTGTTGCGATGAATAATACGGATGAGGCATTTGAAAAGCACTTTCCCTGGATACACAGGACGCATATTATTGTAGAGTACTGTGAACCTTTGTATATGGAGGAGATGACACGCGATGAGAAAAAGCATGTGGGAGAAAAGGTACGCTCCATTATTTCAGAGGTAATAAAGCAGAATGCCATTGAGGAATAAAAAGTTTTTACCACAAAAGAGGAGGAATTTCCGAAAAAGGTATTTTCACATCTGGCAAAATATGATATGATATCCGATAGAGTTTGTTCCTGCATAGCGCATGTTTTGTACATAGGAAGCCTGCAGGTATCGGAAAGGCATGGTAATGAAATTGGAAAATATGTTGGTATTGATGCCTGTTCTTGGCATAAAGGCATGGGCTGTTGTATCTATTATTATTGCTGTTTTGTTGATTGGTGCGCTTGTTGCACTGACGATTTATGGGAAAAAGCTGCAGGATCGCCAGGAGAAGTCCCAGCAAGAGTTGCAGGCGGCGGCACAGAGTATGTCACTCCTTGTTATTGATAAGAAGAGGATAAAGCTGAAGGAATCGGGTCTGCCGCAGCTGGTGATTGATCAGACGCCGAAGCGGTTCCGTGGACAGAAGGTTCCTATTGTCAAGGCGAAGATAGGGCCGAGAATTATGTCCTTGATGTGTGATGAGAAGATTTTTGAGCAGATTCCCGTTAAGAAGGAAGTTCGTGCTATGGTCAGCGGAATTTATATTATGAGTGTGAAGGGGCTGCGAAGCAATCTGGAGAGTGGTTCTAAGAAGAAACCGTCGTTGCGTGCGCGTTTGCAGACAAAGCTGACCGATCTGCAAAAAAAGGCGAAGGACGCTGCAGAGAAATAGATCTTCATAGGGCAAAAGAATAATGGAAATAAGAAAATAGGGAAGTGCAACGACGCTCCCTATTTTTTTGATGTAATTT
>CAYYGS010000387.1:0-2420 GCA_964471335.1 uncultured Jutongia sp. | reverse complement strand
TTAGATCTTTGAATATCCATAACTGTTTACGATCGCATCTAATTTCCGCTGCTGCTGACAGAATGGGCAGTCTCCCGGAAGATATGTCTGATAATCACCCACACTCTCATTCGTAAAAATCGTATCAACATCCACGCCGCCCACATTTTTGACAGCGGAAAACAGTGCTGATACACCCTCTACGATTCCTCCATAGTAACGGATACCATCGAGCGTCTGCTTGATCGTCTTTCCTGTTGTCGCACTGGCAAGCAAAAGCACAATATGCTTATCCATAACCATCGGTTCAATATTGTCACGGAAGATAAGCTGTCCTCTGGAGGTCATCTCCGGCGTAATGATATTCACACACTCATGGGAATTCAATGACATGATCCCTGCTGCCGTCAACTCTTCTGCCAGGTAAGCAGCGATCACATCACACCCATCCATACAGACAATCGTATCGACAGCCGTCGTATTTTTGTAACGATTCACCATCTCCTTCGCGACAAGTTGTGCCTCCGTATGACGACACTTAATCGGCGTCATATCCAGACAATAATTAATATGCGAATGGGTTGTCGCAAAATGTCCCGGAATGGCCTTTAATTCAATTTTGCGGTTGCACTTTGCCGGAATTTTAATTGTTCTAGATTCCATACTCATAAACCCCCTTTTTGTGCGCTGCTTATGCACATTAAGCAGCTATGCCCAAGCAGCGCATATACATGCCGCTTCCGCGGCGCAAACAGTTTCGTCTATTATGCCTCGTCCTCGTCCGGAACCTCTACAGTAACCTTATCTAACTTCCAGATTTCTGCTGCATATTCTTCAATTGTTCTGTCAGACGAGAATTTTCCTACCTTTGCCACATTCAAAAGCGCTGATCTTGCCCAGCCTTCTTCATCCCTGTATGCTTCCTCCACTTTCCTCTGTGCATCTGCATAAGAACGGAAATCCTTCAAAATAAAGTACATATCCGGGCGGCCGCCGTTGCCGTCCAACAGAGAATCATAAATATCACGGAACTCATCCAGATTGCCCGGTGCATATGTTCCATCTACCAGCTGTGTCATGACCGCCCGAATATCTGAGTCTATATTATAGATATCTCTCGGATTATACTGTCTGTTTTGCTCAAACTGAATAACCTCATCAGAAGATAAACCGAAGATAAATGCATTTTCTTCTCCGACTTCCTCTACGATCTCCACATTAGCTCCATCCATCGTTCCCAATGTCAGAGCACCATTCAACATAAATTTCATATTACCGGTACCGGATGCCTCCTTGCTGGCAGTAGAAATCTGCTCTGATACGTCTGCTGCTGCGAAAATAATCTCTGCATTTGATACGCGGTAGTTCTCAATGAATACCACCTTTATCTTATCCTGGATGCTCTTATCGTTATTCACCACATCGCCAACACTGTTGATCAGCTTAATGATTGACTTCGCACGATGATATCCGGCAGACGCTTTTGCTCCAAAAATAAACGTACGCGGATAGAAATCCATCTCCGGATTCTTCTTCAACTCATTATACAGGTACATAATATGAAGAATATTCAAAAGCTGACGCTTGTATTCATGCAGTCTCTTAACCTGTACATCAAAGATGGAACGAGGATTGACTTCTACGCCGTTATGTTCCTTGATATACTTTGCCAGACGGATCTTATTCTGGTATTTAATATTCATAAATTCCTTGCGGCTCAATTCATCATCTGCATAGACAGACAGTTCATTGATATGCGACAGATTCGTGATCCAATCATCACCGATCTTCTTTGTTACCCAATCTGCCAGCATCGGATTACCATGCAGAAGGAAGCGGCGCTGCGTGATACCATTCGTCTTATTATTAAATTTCTCCGGCATCATCTGGTAGAAATCCTTTAATTCCTGATTCTTCAAAATCTCTGTGTGGAGTCTTGCCACACCGTTCACAGAAAAGCTGGCCGCAATTGCCAGGTGTGCCATTTTAACCTGACCATCATAAATAATTGCCATCTTTTCCACTTTACGGTTATCCCCCGGATATGCCGCCTGAATCTGAAGGATGAAACGACGGTTGATCTCCTCAATAATCTGATAAATACGCGGGAGCAGACGGGAGAACAGTTCTAATGGCCATTTCTCCAGCGCCTCTGACATAATCGTATGATTTGTATAAGCACATGTCTTATTCGTGATGCTCCATGCCTCATCCCACTCAACATGATATTCATCCACCAGAATACGCATCAATTCTGCTACCGTTACCGTTGGATGTGTATCATTCAACTGGAAGCATACTTTTTCATAAATCTTGCGAATATCATCGTGTTTCTCCATATATTTTGCGACAGCACGCTGAATACTTGCAGACACAAAGAAATACTGCTGTTTCAGACGCAGCTCCTTGCCTGCCATATGATTATCGTTCGGATAAAGCAC
>CAYYGS010000386.1:0-2422 GCA_964471335.1 uncultured Jutongia sp. | reverse complement strand
GCTTCTAACTCAGGTGAGTATTGTGAAACTGTGGTATTGAGTACAATTTGGGTACACTTATTTTAGTATAGATCCAGAACCAGCTATACTTATAAAGATGGACAGCTTCTTGTTCAGCATTAGACTGGACTTGAGATAGTGTTGGAAAATCAATAATATTCGCTTAACGTTGAAAAGAGTAAGCAAATTCATCTGCATATAGTTCTTTAAATTTTTTTGTAATCTTTTTGGCAAAATCCGTAGTACATAAGTGAATGAAGCTGCGCAGCATTCTTTCACAACAACATACGTATACGTACATGCGCGTACAAATAAACAAAAAATATGCCACACGGAGGGAAACATGGAGGACCAGCAAATTATTCAAAAGTTTTGCGATCGTCAGGAACAGGCAATCCAGGATTTGTCTGATAAATACGGATTGCTGTGCCAGACGATTGCCAACCGCATATTAGGGAACAGGCAGGATGCTGAAGAATGCGTAAACGATGCCCTGCTTGCGGCATGGAATACGATTCCACCTGAGGACCCGCAGCCACTGTCCGCCTACATTTGCCGGATTACACGAAACATTTCACTCAACAAATATCATGCCAATACAGCACAGAAAAGAAACCATTACTACGATTTGCTCCTTGATGAACTTGAGGAATCTCTGGCTGGAATAGAAACGGTGGAAGATGCTATTCTGACAAAAGAACTGGAACACGCCATCAATGATTTTCTGTCAGAACAAAAACAAATTGACCGGATTATTTTCATAAAAAGATACTGGTTCTTTGAGTCGATTGACGGAATTGCGAATAGTCTGGGAAAGAGCAAAAATTACGTGGCGGTGCACCTGCATCGAAGTCGAAAAAAATTGGAAAATTATCTACTCAAAAGGGGGTTAATTGAATGAAACGAGAACATATCGAAAACATGCTTTCAAATATTGACAAACGCTATATACAAGAATCAATAAACGCTACTCAGCAGACAGATACAAAAAAGAACTTTTCTTACTCCATAAAAAAATGGGCTGCTGCAGCCGCCATCTGTGTCATTGTCCTGGGGACCGGGTTTACGGTAACTGCCGCCACTTCGGATGTTTTTCGAGACTGGCTCACGAAAATGTTTAGCGCACATGATATTACAAAAGTTGAAATCACTCCAATTGAAACATCAGTGGAAGACATTGCCGATTTACCGGCAGACCAGAATTCGCATCTTGCTCTGCCAGAAAATATAGAAATACTTGGTGAGACAGAAAGTTTCATCTGCCAGTACCACATGGACGATGAGACCATGATAACAGATGAAATTTATTCCATTGTAAACAACGGTCTGAAAAAACTGCCATTACAACATTTTCAGGGAACCTATGACGGCGTAGATTTCTCATTCAAATATGCCATCATCAACAATGAAATCATTGGCTGCAATCTAACCGGAGATATCAATGCAGTCTTTCATTACACGGACGGTGAAACCGCCTATGTGGAGCTGTGCGAAATAACTGATGAGGTGTTTACCAAAGGGTGTATCGCCCGCCTGAATCTGAAAACAGGGACGATAGAAAAACTGACAAACGACAAGACGATTGGCAACATGATGATGTCTCCGTCTGGGAAAGTCATTTTGATTAATTACCGGATGGATGGTTACTGGACAGTATTTGACATTGCCAGTCGCACGGAGAAAAGAATCAATGAAATTAATGGGTACGCCCATACAAACGAAGTCTCATTTCAGGATGATTATCACGTCCTCACGTTCGGGGATACTTATTATAAACAGGGAGCCTCCGAGATGATCGGGACAAAACTCATTGATTTAAAAACAGGAAAAACCACAGCTACTTATAAAGAATGTGGCGAATATAACCCCGAGTGGGTGTATAAACAGAAAAAAAACCGCCTGACGATTCAACATGTCGACGGTTCTGTATCTATACAGATTGACGGAATAACTGGTTATCCATATCCGCTGTCTTACCGGGGAGACTATATTCTGCTTGGCAATTCAGAAGAGCCGGAAATGCCATATTACCTCTGCAATGTAAAAGAAAAAACCTATATGACGATTGCTCCATCCGATAAACTCAAAGAGAATGTAGAAATCTTTCTGGCATCAAAAGAAGACAAAATATTATTGACCGATGGAAAAGAAGCCTATCTGGTTGATATTCAGAACATAAACTGACTTATCAATTTCAGGGAGTCTTTCAAAACTCTGTTTTCATTTTTTTGTTCTCCAATCTAAGTAGAAATTTTATAGTGGTAAATGGAGAATGGACATGATATAATCAATCTGCAAAATAAAGTTGATGGAGGCAAAAGAGGTGAAACGCTGCATTGTTGTAACCGATATAGTCGCATATTAACGATTAAGACATGGAGGATTTTAAAAATGACTATATCGGAGAATAAAATATATCCCC
>CAYYGS010000385.1:0-2422 GCA_964471335.1 uncultured Jutongia sp. | reverse complement strand
ACAATCACGGGCAATACGAGCGGGCTGCATGTCGAAGTGCTATCTTCGGGCAATGGCCTCCCCCGCCAGTTCATATATTTCCTTTTCCAGACTCTCTGCACGCTCCTGCAGCAGTCCGGCCATCTCCTCCAATACTGCACGGTTTGCCCGCACTCCCAAATGCTCCATCTGATATAAGAAATAGACGGCCGGCATCTCGATCGTCCGGTACAATTCCCACATTCCCTGTCTCTCCAGCTCCCGCTTCATCACGGGAAACGCAAGACAGGATACATACGAGATATTTGCAAGGTAGCGCAGCAGCTTTGTCTCCACCTCCGCAGATTCTCTGCCTACCAGCTCCTGCACCGTCTCCTTTCCGAAAAGCTCCGCATAAGAAGACAGAGTCATATCGAGATAATCCCTCCCGATATCATCTGCCTGATACGTATCCTTGAGCGGATTCAGCAGATAAGCCGCAATTTCCAGATCCGTAATCTTCTCAAACAGCATATTCTGCTGCTCCACCGTCTCATCCGGAAACCCGTTCTGCGATGCCGGTTCCTCCCCCTCACTCAGCTCCTGTACAGGCGTCATATGGTGAAGTGCATTTTTCCAGTCAAGCAGGGCAATATGCGGCAGTTCCTGCACCATCCGGCGCACCTGTCCCACCAGATATTCCGCATCCAGATCATGTCCTGTCACCGCACACCCTGTCACGACATCCTCTCCCTTCTGATAGGAAACACTGATGCCGTAAAAAGGATACTCCCTTTCCTCCTCCTGAAATGACAGCCCTCCGCCATTCTCATCAAAGACCATTGTAAGCTGCCCGCCGGACTTTCTGGAACTCTTCTTCCTCTTCGCGCCGCTGCTTGTCCATGCATCTGCCAAAATGCCAAGCCCAGCCACATCCGGCTTGCTTTTCTTCAAATCACTAAAAAATTTATCCCACTCCTTCTTCGTCTCCAGGCGCAAGATCTCAAGTTCCTGCGTCCTGGTCTGCATACTGTCTTCCCCAAAGCGTTTCAACAGAGATTTAAATTCCAGGCGCTTCACAATCTCAAATGCCTGTTCATTGAAAAGCTGCGGCATCGCAGCATCCTCCAAACGATAATCCAGCACACAATCCGTCTTGATCGTCGCCAGCTCCTTACTCAAAAAGGCATTTTCCCTGTCTTTCTCCAGCAAATCATGTGTCCTCTTAGGTGTAATTTCATCCAAATGTTCATAGGCGCTCTCTACCGTCGGATACGCCGTCAGAATTTTCACTGCCGTCTTCTCCCCCACGCCGGCCACTCCCGGAATGTTATCTGAGCTGTCACCCATCAACCCCTTTAAATCAACAATCTGCGGCGGCGTAATTCCATACTTATCAATCACATCCTGCGTGTGATAATCCTCAACCTCCGTATGCCCGCGCTTCGTCTTGGGAATACGCACCATAATCTTCTCCGTTGCCAGCTGCAGCAAATCCCTGTCACCGGAAACAAGAGATACCTCCATGCCTTCCCTCTCTGCCATCTGCGCAATCGTCCCCAGAACATCGTCCGCCTCATAGCCCTCCTTCATCACGATGCGTACCCCCATCGCGCGAAGCACCTCCTGAATCAACGGCACCTGCTCCCTTAATTCCTCCGGCATAGGTTTCCTTGTCCCTTTATATTGTGCATACATCTCATGACGGAAAGTCGGCTGCTTCACATCAAAAGCAACCGTCAGATATTCCGGCTTCTCCTCATCCAAAATCTTCAACATAATATTTAAAAAGCCATATACCGCATTCGTATGAATCCCCTCAGAATTCGTCAGATCCGGAACCCCATAAAATGCTCTGTTCAAAATACTGTGTCCATCAATCAAAACAATCTTTTTGCCCATCTGTCTCCTCATTTCTGCATGATATTTCACTGCCAACGCAATCCTATTAAAACAATAATATGACTCCGATACAAATCACTCCAAACAATAAAAGCTTCTCCACCAATAGAATCCTGTATTTCATCAGATAATCTGCCGCCGAGCGAAGTTTCTGCCCTGAATCAATCTTAAACTGGGTACCCGTCTCCTCCTCATCCAGATAACGCATTCCCATAATCATTGTATAATAGACATCATACTCCTCCCTGCACTCCTCACATTCGGAAATATGCTGTAAAAAGGCATCTAAATCGCGAATACAAAGCTGATCATCAATAAAAGGAATAAATTTTTGTTGTACATCCTTACACTCCATAACCATCCCCATGCCTTTCTAATCTTATTCCAATCCCTGTCTGTACCTGCTTTGCCGGCACATCAATGCACTTTTATTCTAACACAGAAATCCCCATTACAGTAAATTAAAAGAAAAACTAAAATTCAAAAATTCCATGAACGACTTCCTTTATAATTATATCGTTTCAAAGCCTGTTTTTCTTCTTCATAATTTTCACAATCAATA
>CAYYGS010000384.1:0-2425 GCA_964471335.1 uncultured Jutongia sp. | reverse complement strand
TCCATCACAGCCTTTGGCTCCTGCCCCTCATCAAACTCGACAATCATTTTCAGAGTCATAAAATTAACCGTAGCGTCCTTCACACCGGAAGTCTTTTTAGCAGCATCCTCCATTAAATTTGCACAATTGGCACAGTCCACATCAATTTTGTAAGTCTTTTTCATAGGGATAATCCTCCTTAAAAATAAAATCATTTTATGATTTAACAATTAAGTACTTGTTTAATCATCATGGTCATAGTATAATACAGACAAAATACCAAGTCAATGCTCTGAATGGATTCCCTGCCAAATGGGCGAAATGTATTTCTGATTGGGCTAAAACAGAGTTATTTATTTCACGAAAAGCATATAAAGAAAGGAAGAACACAATGAATCATATTGAATTACCTCACCATCATGGAGAAGGTCAGGAAACTGCTTTTATTAGGGAACAATTAAGCCATGTGGATGATTTCCAGACAGTGGCAGATGTATTCAAACAGCTTGGCGACACTACCAGAATCCGCATCTTCTGGCTTCTGTGCCACTGCGAAGAATGTGTACTGAATATCTCAGCGATGTTAAATATGTCCAGCCCCGCTGTCTCCCATCACTTAAGACCACTGAAAAACAGTGGGTTAATTGTCTGCCGTCGTGAGGGAAAGGAAGTTTATTACCGTGCATCAGATACCGAACAGAGCCGTCTCCTACATCAGATGATTGAACAGGTTATGGAAATCACCTGCCTCAATAATAGTAACCAACATTGAAATTGGTTACTATAGAAAGGAAAACAGTATGGAAAAAGAATTCAAAAAAACAAAAAACAGACCACAATCCTATCCTGGCAGTCATATTGAAAAGATTTCCCTTTATCAAGGCATGGAACTGTACTTTTTTACGATTAAAACAGAAACTGCTTCTATGCAGCATCCAGAATTAAAGCATGTCATGGAAATCAATTACTGCCGTTCCGGACGGATTGGGTGGAAAATGGAAAACGGAAACCAGATTCATCTCGGTCCTGGGGATTTCTCCCTGCACACAATGGATACCTGTGCAAAATCTGCCCTATGTTTTCCAACCGGGGAATATGAAGGACTGACACTGTGCATTGACCTGCAGGAGTTGTCAGAACACCCACCGAAACTACTGTCAGGGACAGGAATCTGCGGCGAAATGCTTTATGAAAAATTCTGTAAAAATGGTACATTTGCTTCCTTTGCCGGAAATGAACAGACTGACGCTATTTTTTCAGCATTTTATGGGCAGCCGGAAAATCTAAAACTGACATACCAAAAAATCAAAAGTCTGGAACTGCTTCTTTACCTAAGTAAAATGGAAGCAAATCAGACCAGCCGATTGACAGAATATCAATCCGAACAGATTGAAACTGTCCGTGCAATTCATGAATATCTCATGCAGAATATAGGACAGCGGATTACGATTGATACCCTTTCTAAGCAGTACCTGATCAATCCCACTACTTTGAAGGAAGTATTCAAGTTCGTCTATGGAACTTCCATTGCAGCTCACATCAAGGAACATCGCATGGAACTGGCGGCAAATCTTCTTTTAGATACTGACCTGAGTATTGCAGAGGTTGGGCAACGGGTTGGATATGAAAGTCAAAGCAGGTTTACTTCGGCATTCAAGGCATATTTTCAGACTCTGCCAAAAGAATACCGTAAAAACCATCAAACGTAATCTTAAAAAGGACTTGTCACAGTTTCCTTTCATGGTGACAGGTCCCACCTGTCAACTTCCACAATTCTCCTGTCACTCCCCCTGTTTTGCAGGAGCAACCTTTGCATATCCGTTCCATGCAAACAGAGCTTCTTTACTCTCATCACAATAAACCTGTTCCACATCGCAGATATACAGATAATGGTCACCCACCTCATGGTATTCCTTTAAACTGCACTGAATCGCAACACTGCTATGAACAGGAATCTTGATAGTACTTCCCTCTACTTCTGCAAGTTCAATTCCGAATTGAGATGCCTTATCGGTATCACGCCCTGTAGTGCTTCCACAGCCCATCACTGCATCATCAATCTCTTTACCCGGGATTGTAAGAATGACTTTCTTATTGTCCCGTACCATCTCCCCACTGTAAGAAGTTTTTGCCATAGCATAGGCAATCATGCCGGGATTAAAAGAAAGATATGTCCACCATGATACGGTAGCAAGGTTCGTGGAACCGTCCGGTTTTTCGGTGCAAACAAGCGATACCGGATTAGGAGATGTCAACATAGATGCCTGTGGTAAGTTAATTTTTTTCATAATGATTCTTTCCCTTCTTTTTGTTATTAAATTGATTTGCTAAGTTCATAAGCCTGTTTCCGTTCGGGCTTTCCCGCGATGTCTCCCTCATCCCCATTGCCTCCGGCAAGGACATGACCGAGATTTTTCCATTTCAAATGCCTTTCTGTGGGATTGGC
>CAYYGS010000383.1:0-2430 GCA_964471335.1 uncultured Jutongia sp. | reverse complement strand
TAAACTCTGTTCCCTTCCCCACTTCACTCTCCACCTCAACGGTTCCGTTCATCATGTCTATAATATTCTTAGTAATCGCAAGGCCAAGACCGGTTCCCTGAATGCCGCTTACCGTGGCAGTCTGCTCCCGCTCAAACGGCTCAAATAAGTGCTTTAAAAATTCTTCACTCATGCCAATACCGTTATCCTTAATCCGGAACTGGTATGAAGCATATCCATCCGGATCGCTGTCCGTCTGTATAATGCGGACGCTGACTGTCCCGCCTGCCTTTGTATATTTCATCGCATTACTCAAGATATTCAAAAGCACCTGATTCAGACGAAGCTTATCACAGATAATCTTCTCATTCGTCACATCCACCGTATCAATATAGAATTCAAACTGTTTTGCCTTGACGTCAGACTGTACAATCGTTTTCAGATCATGCATGATTTCAGGAAGACTTGTTTCCTCCTCATTAATTCTGACCTTCCCGCTTTCAATCCGGCTCATATCCAGCACATCATTAATCAGGCTCAGCAGATGCTTGCTGGAAGTCATAATCTTATCCAGATAATTCCGCACTGTTTCCTTACTGTCAAGATGCGTTGCAGCCAGCGAGGTAAATCCAATGATCGCATTCATCGGTGTACGGATATCGTGTGACATATTGTTCAAAAAAGCTGTCTTTGCACGGTTGGCATGCTGGGCTTGTTCCAGCGCTTCTGCCAGTGCCTGCTTCTGCTTCTGTTCCTGACGCACAATTTCATCAATATTACGAAAACCGGCGAGAACAGTATAACCCTCTCCTGTTCTCTTGCTCTCTGCCTTAACATAGGTAAATTGAAAATTATGTATTGTTCCATCAACCAGCACCCGATAGCTTCCCGTATATTCCATGTCGGAATCAAGCTTTTCAGTCACCCTGTCAATAGACAGTTCCTCTAAAAGTTCCTCTCGATCCTCCGAATAAACACGCTCCTTAACATACTGCTGCACAAGCGGTGTATACGGAAATGCCTTCTGGGAATCTTTTTCCAGCCCGGAAGTTACATACCCCTCCAGCTTTACGATTTTAGCTGTATCCTTCTCGGTATTTACCGCATAAATATTGAGATAATCACGGCTCAGTGCATCCACAATGGCAAGCTGATCCTCCAGCTTCTCGTTTGTCTCCTCAGATACATGCAGGATTTTTCCCCTCCACCTTGCCAAAAGAAAAAGTGCCAGGATAATAGCCAGAACCATAACAATAACCAGAATCACCAGGGCCATTGTCTCCGGATTGGCCCGCATGTACTGTGCAAGCGTCATATCCCGTGGTGTATAGGATGTATACTGTGTGATCAACTGATTGAGTGTGTCTTCCGACATCTGCTTGAGACATTTGTTGAGTATTGTCATAAGCTCGTGATCACAATTCCCTCTCACATACATATGAAACGTAAATCTTACATCATTCAAGACGCTGTATTGCAGGGAACCCGTGAGATCATTATTCACAAACATCTGCGCCGTATAGGTATATACATAAGCGGCATCTGCTTCTCCCTTCTGGACAGCACGAATTGCATCCTCCCTTGTTTCATAATACAGTACCTTTGCATCGCCGATAATCTGCTTCTCCAGCGGCTCCTCTCCCTGGGAGTTCGCAACTGCAATCGTCTTAATCTTGCCCGCAAAACTACTTTTTGTCACCTTCGCCACGCCAACCGTCATGTAAGCATCCGTATTAAATCCGTGGTATAAATCCTTCTCCGTCGTCAGATCAGATGTCCTTCTGTCTATAACAACATCCACGCCATTAGCAGCCGCCGTATTGTAATAGTCCTCCCTGTTTTCAGGCACAACCATTTCATATGGCAGACCGCACATCTCCATAACCGCTGCGAAATAATCCGGCATGATGCCCGTTAGCTTCCCATCCTCAACGTACGAATAAGGTGCCCTGTCACCCATTGCCGTCACTGTAATTTTTTTCTTTCCCGCAAGAACATCCTGCATGTATGCTTTCTCACGTTCCGTAAACTCAAGTTCGGAAGAGTTGACAGATCCATAATATTTATAAAACAATGAATTGTCCCAATCTCCCCCATTGATATCCATCTGCTCTATGGCATAATTGATTTCCTGTATCAGTTCTTTGTCTTCTTTTCGTGCAATCACATAAAAGTTTTCCGTCTCCAGCGTGTCCAGTGTTCTTTCATTTTCCATTTTTCTCAGGTTGCTGGTCATGATTGCGTCAATACTGCCATCCTTCAGAGCATCCGTAAGCTGCTGCGAATCTTCATACTCCTTCGTTTCACAAGAAAATTGTTTCTCTTTGGCAAACTCCATCAGTTTGTCATTCTGGCTGCTCCCTGTAAGCAGACCGACTCGCATCCCATTGTAGGTCTTGTAGTCGCCGCTGTGAAATTTCGTATTATCTGACAAAACAGAAAGTATCGTGC
>CAYYGS010000382.1:0-2445 GCA_964471335.1 uncultured Jutongia sp. | reverse complement strand
GCTTTCAGCCCCATGCTTGCCATTTCCGCATCTGTAAGCGGCACCGGCTTGGATCCCGGTCCGACAAAGCCTGTCACCCCGCGCGTGTTGCGTACGACGTACCATGTATCATCATTCATGATCATATTAATCAATACATACGCCGGGAACATCTTCTTCTGAACCGTTTTCTTATTCTCGTCCTCGCCCTCTGTCACATTCAACATCGGCACGGAAACTTCCAGAATCTGATCCTGGAGATTACGATTTTCAATTGTTTTTTCGATATCCATCTTAACCTTATTCTCATATCCGGAATAGGTATGTGCTACATACCAATGAGCTTCTGCATCTGCCATAATTCAATCATCCTTCCAAACATGCCAATCGCGTCGGCACAAACAATCTAAACATTATCCAACCTGAATAATCTTATCCAGCCCCAGCTTAATCACCCAGTCAAGCAGAGCGATCACCGCGCCCAGGATCACTGTCACGACAATTACTGCGGTGGACTCCTTTATTACGGTGTCCTTGTCCGGCCATACAATACGCTTAAACTCAGCCTTTAAGTTCTGAAAGGCACTTTTCTTATGTGCAGTATCTTCTGATTTTTTCTGTTCTTTTGTTTCTACTTTGTTTTCAGAATCTCCCATTTCTCACATTCCTTTCATATGCATCAAGACTATTTCGTCTCTTTGTGTAATGTGTGCCTTCTACAGAATCTGCAATACTTCTTTGTTTCCATTCTGTCCGGATGATTTCTCTTTTCCTTCGTCGTATCATAATTACGCTGCTTGCATTCTGTACATGCCAAAGTAATCTTTACTCTCACGACTCTTTCACCTCCATCTCCATCTTACTTTCTGTGAAGCTGTAATGCGGCAATATCTAATGCATCAAAACATCACAGCCCGTTGCGTGTTACACGTGTTACAATTTTGGACATAAAAAAAAGACCTGTTACATCGCCCGTCAATCATATCACAGGTTGACAGGTTCGTCAAGGTCTTTCTTTTAAAAAAAGGCAAAACCGGCGTTTTGCCTTTTTGAATACCACTACGTTACGAGCAATTTCCTATTAGGTAAATTCAAGGCAAAATTCTGTCATTATTCCAGACAACTGCCCTTTTTACCTATTAACAATAATAGCTAAAAAGCATCCCGCTGTAGATGGACGTAATATAGGATAATCCCTCCGGCGGCTTCTCGAAATTAGGATAGCTGACCAGTATTTTATCTACATAATCCATCGGATTAATCTTGATCTCATTATTCTTATGCTGCAGCTTCTGATTGAGACGATACTCCCGTCCGAACAGAGCCTCCATATCACCGCTCAGAGCTGCCTCCTCCGCCAGTGCTTCGTCCATCTTCATATTGCCATCTTCATCGAAGTAAATACCACAGGACTCCATATCTGACTGGAACGGTACCATCAGTCGGCAGAACTCCTGTACAAGACGCGGTTTCAGACCGCTGCGGGAAATATACTCCCTGGTGCTGTCCACCAATTTATTGTAGGACTCCATGATCCCGTGAACACCTTCCAGAATCTTATCACTGTCCGGTATATAGCTTACCTTCACCGGTTCCTCTCCGGCAGCATACAACGAAATCTCCAATGCACGCCCAATCGTAAAGGTATTGCCCAGTGTAGACTGCGGCACACCATTCATATCAAAGGATGCATTCTTTGGAAAAGCTGTCACATTATTCAGATTATAATAGGAAGCGATTCCCTGTCCCGGCTGTTTGTCCTCGAAATAAAATATATTGCCCCCGCCCGGCGCGCCCGTCATATCTGACTCAATCCGCATCAAAATCTTATCTGCCGAACGTGATATCGTGGATGCCGTCAACCCGATTTTCGCCTTATTGATGAAGCTGCTAAGTCCCTCCATCACCTCCCGATGGCTGGCACCCTTACGAATATTGTATTGAAAATCATAATTATCCTCATTCACGGAGATACGAAACCGATAAGTACCGGCCTGCAGTCCCTTCCCTGTCATGTAATACTCATTCCCCATATTCACCTGCGTCGTCGCAAGATGATTGACCTTAATAACCGGGGGCTCCGGAAGCTGGCTGTAATCCTCTGTCACAATCCTGGCGCCGATCTGCTTCGAATTGGAGGAATGTGCCTTTCTCTGGGAAAACACACTGTCATTGCCCGTCTCACCCAGCATGGTCAGTGTATTCATAAAAGAAATTGCCGCATCTTTAATCTCCAGAGCATATTTCTGCTTCGCCTCTGATAAATGTACTAAATATAAAGGAGAAGACTGCGTCATTTCGCGAATACTCTTCACAACGGAACGCAGTTCAGAAGATTCGTGGCTGTCATATCTCGTCATAGGGCGCGGAGAATATGACGGCAGAAAATAATTGTATACATCATCTTTATTATTTTCCATAGTAATCTGCTCCTTTCCGGAAATTGTGAATTGATTCTGAGCGGTC
>CAYYGS010000381.1:0-2449 GCA_964471335.1 uncultured Jutongia sp. | reverse complement strand
CCAGAGATAGTATATATCAACCGCAAATTCAAGGTGTTGGGCAAGAATTTTTCGGCTGAACAATAACCTATGAAGAACCCTTATCCTTTTTGAAGATAATAAGTTTACTAAAAATGAAATTCAGCACAATTACGATAATATTCACTAAAATCTTCATCAGCATATCATATAGCCCTAAAACATCAACAAAAACATACATAAGCAGCATATCCAATACTGCAGTAGCCAGGCGGCAGGCGATAAAAGAAACAAACTCCCTGAAAACTTCTTTCCATGACTCCAGCCTGCTCTCAAAGACAAACAGCTTGTTTGTTACATATGCAAATAAAATGCTTAATGTCAGCGCAGTCCCATTGGCAACCATCAAATCCATCCGCAGCCCTCTGGATAACACCGCATAAGACACAATATTAACTAAAGTGGTAAGTCCGCCAAACACCAGATACAGAATCATTTCTTTATATTTGATTAACAAATCCCAATACTTTTTCAACACAAACTCTGCCTCCCTAGTACATCGTAAATTAAATAACTGATACAATAATGCAGGATATTTTTTTGAGAGTGCATGTCGACCGCACGGAGGCGTAGCGGGCTACGTCGAGTACGGCGGCATGTGCTATCGAAAAAATAGACAAATTAGTGTGGCAGTTATTTAATGGACAATGTACTAATGTTTCTTCATCAGCTTGTCAAGCCCCTGATGCTCAATATTTTCCAAAGACTGAAAAATGTGTTCATTAGCAAGTCTTACAGCCCTTTCCTCATCCTTATTAATGACCGCCTCCAAAATCGCCTTATGTTCTGCACTGGCAGTACGCGCCCTCTCTTTGGAAGACAGCGTATTCCTGCGGACACGCTCTACATAATGATGGTAGTCCGACAAAATATGCTCCAGGATCTTACTTCCACATGCTTTATACAGATATAAATGAAAACGGTTGTCAAGCTCAAAAATCTGCTCCCAGTGCTCTTTTCCAATATGAAACTCACTCAGATAAATAATCTCCTCCAAATCCTCAATCTGCTCCCTGGAAATATGCCTGCATGCCCACTTGGCACAAAGCCCTTCTAAATAAGAGCGAATCACATATATATCATAAATATCCTTCGCTGTAATGCCATTGACATAAGCTCCCCTGTTCGGAATGATACTGACCAGCCCTTCCAATTCCAGCTGCCTCAGCGCCTCCCTGACCGGAGTCCTTGATACCCCCAGCTCTTTACTGATTGCCGCTTCCTTGAGTTCATCTTTTTCCTGGTAATTGCCCGCTAAAATATCCTCCCTAATTTTGTCAAATACCTTCCCCCGCAGAGAATACTTATCCATCTCATCTCTTACACCACCATATTTATCCATTTCCTTCTATTTCCCTTTACTTCCTTTTCATTTTTGTGCGAATATATTCGAGCACAGCCCCCACATCATTCATTATTCTATACATTCTCACATTTGATGTCAACTATCATGCCGTTCAATTCCACAGTAAACGCATAATTTTGCTGCTATTTACGGCTAATACAGCAGAGCATTTCCTTATTGACGCAAAAATGGTGCCAGGCATTTACCTGACACCGCTCATGCAGATTCCCGGCGTACGGACCAGACAACCCACATGCGTCTGAATCTCCACAGTATGTAAGCCTTCTCCCTTTACCTCCTGTGTACGGCCATTCCGCGCCGGGTTCATGCTTTGTTTCCATGTTGATCCAAACAAGAATAATCCCAGAGACATTTTACCACACTTTCTCTAAGATTTCACTACTTTTTATTATGGAAATTACTAATATTCAAAAATAATATTCAAAAATCGGCAGATGTAGTATAATATCAGTAAGGAACTGTGTAAAAGTAAAATGTATACATTTATTAAACTGCTCCTAAGAATAACTACACAGAAGGAGGAAGAGAAAATGAACACAAAACAAATTGGACAAAATATAAAGAAAGCAAGAAAAGCATTAAAAATGACACAGGCAGAGCTTGCCGAACAGGCAAACATGTCTGCCATCCACGTATCCCATCTGGAAACCGGCAAGGCAAATCTGACCATAGATACTCTTTATGACTTCTGTAAGATTTTAAATGTCACGCCAAATGATATCCTTGCCGGAGAATATATGGCCGCGTCTGTTGACAGCATGGTCTTTTATGAGCGCTCCAATAAATTAGACTACAGCGACAAACTCCTGCTCCAGCATATCTTCAAGTATATGGAGGAGCGGAATAAATAATACACTGGCACATCATCCATTGAACTACTTTATCAATTTGGTAACTCTTTCAACATTCCTTTAGACTCTGAGTATAAACGTTGTGGAATATACAGTTACTATCCACGATTGCCCCCAGATTGAAATCTAACCATTAACCAAACTAAATGACATTGATTCACAACCGTGAATAGTAACTTTATCCCTGCTTACAATGTTCAAGGTAACAGACTGC
>CAYYGS010000380.1:0-2475 GCA_964471335.1 uncultured Jutongia sp. | reverse complement strand
CGGAAAAATCCTCTGCAGCTTTTTTACATTCTCCGTACTTCCAAGATACTTGCCAAAGGCGGCTGTCCGCTTGTCCGGATCCTCCTCAGACAAAATATCCCGCAGATCCTTATATTTTTCCTCATCCAGTCTCTTAATATATCTGGCAGAGGTAAAAAAAAGATATTTATATAATTCCTCCAGATCATCGTCCAGCAGCGCCAGCGCTTCCCCGTCCGTGGTTTCTCCCAGTTTTTCCAGCCTCCTCTGGACCTGGTTCAGCTGCCGCCCTTGCAGATCTGCCTGGAAGGGGACCATTTCCAGGGAAGCCTTGATCCTGCTCTGGTATTCCATAATCCTGTTCAGGGTTTCCCGTCGCTCCTTTAAATCCAGTACATCCTCATAATTCCTTAGCAGGTTTGACAGCTTTTTAGCCCGCTCAATGCGGTCGTCTTTGTTCCTGTCCAGCGTGGACTCAAATACGTTGATCTCCCGCACCTGCGCGTACACCTTCCGGATATACTCCACGGCTTCCCGCACCTTGTCCACATTTCCCACCCGCAGCACGGGAAAAGGAATCCTCCTCCCCCGATACTCCATGCTCATCAGTTTCTCAAACACCGTGTTGATGGGATGGTTATTATAAGAGGTAAACAAAACCGTCCTTTCGTTAAAAAAGGCTGTCACTATCGTATTGATGATCGTGTTCGTCTTGCCCGTCCCGGGCGGCCCGTAAAATATAACAGAACTCAGTTGATCCGCCTGAATCGCGCGGTACAAAAGCCTCCCCTTGCCCACGATATGCTCCTGCCCCACCACCTCATCCAATGTCCTCGGACGCATGCGGGATGCCAGGGGCGAAGTCTCCTCTTTCGTCTGTTCCCTCATATAATCAAATAAATCCATACTACTCCTCAAAAAGCATTGGTTTCCCATCCAGCACAGCAAAAAAAAGCAGATCCGATACCTCTGTCACCGCCTTTCCTGCTGTAGCCTCCGTCACCTCTGCAAGAAATTCTTTGTATTCCTCCTCCGCTGCCAGCACCGTCAGCCTTACCGCATCCGAATACACGGTATCCAACACTGGCAGTTTTCGTTTGCCCGTCAGATACTGCAATTTACCGACACCATTATAATCCGTATCAATCGTCACTCTGCGCCCCGGCTGCTTTGCAATCACCCTGCTGGCGGCCAGCCCGGCCTGAGATGCCTGCGAATAAGCCCGTACCAGGCCGCCCGTTCCCAGAAGCGTCCCGCCAAAATATCTCGTCACAACAATCAGGGCATTATGTATGCCTGCTCCGACCAGCACCTCCAGGATCGGCCGTCCTGCCGTACCGGACGGCTCTCCATCGTCACTACAGCGGCTGATCTCATTATGCTCCCCAATGACAAAGGCATGGCAGTTATGCCTTGCATCCCAGTATTCCTTACGCACCACATCGATCTTTTCCATTGCCTCTTCCTCCGTATTTACCGGAAAGACATGGGCAATAAAACGAGATTTCTTCTCTACGATCTCATCACTGCCTCCCTCGTAAACGATATTAAATGCTTCCATATCAGAATCTTACCTTTCTGTAGTCCAAAGCCCTGCAGTACTTACCGGATCTTATATTCAGGATGTATTTCCTTCGTTGTCATGTCCGGGGCGTCGGCGTCTCACTAAACGGATCTGTGCTATCATTGTAACAAACACGCTCAGAATCAGCAAGGAATAAAAACTGACCCCCCTGCTCAAAAGCATTGCAGATACCGCTTTTTTCCGCTTCATCACCTTTTTAAATATCGTTATAAAAAATCCTTCATTCACTCCCACACCGCCAGGCGACGGTAAAATGTCGATACATACCGCAATAAAGCTTTGCAGCATAAGGATCTCCCAGAAAGAGCGCCCATGAAGTCCGAGGGACAGATAAACAAACCAGCTGATTGAAAAAAAGCACAATCTCTGTATAATCGTCACAAAAAGCACCGCAAAGAAAATCTCCCAATGCGTCCGAATATAGACAGCGCCCTCCTGATACAGCTCCAGCGCACGATCGACCCTTTTCATAAATTTTTCCTTCTTGCGAATAATCCGCAGCTTCTGACAGAGCCATGCGCCCCCGTGCGCCAGCATCGTTACACCGCTGCGCGAAAAGACAACGATCGAATAGATAATGATCGACACAAGATTGACAGCAATCCCCAGCCAAAAGAGCCAGTAATGCCTGCCAAGATAATGACGCAGGAAATCCCCGCGAAAAACAATAATAACCGCTTCAATGACAAGCAGCGCCACCTTATAGATAATAGTCCAGAAAAGGAGCGCCACAGAAGAAGCGCCGATCGGAGTCCCATCCTGCTTCATATAATAAATCTGCATCGGCTGACCTCCGCTGGCCGACGGCGTAATCGCATTGAACAGAAAACATATAAACGTATATTTAATGTTCTGGCGCAACGGTACCGGCGTACCCAGAGACTTTAAAATCATATCCATCGACACAGCCT
>CAYYGS010000379.1:0-2475 GCA_964471335.1 uncultured Jutongia sp. | reverse complement strand
GTAGGGCGCGAAATCAGGACCAACACCGCCTTTTCACGCGCCTCGAAAACGGCACAACAACAAAAAGTACAGGTGTCAGGACAGATAGAATCTCAAAAATTGATGGATAAGCAGGGATTATCCTGCAACTATTCACGAAAATGTGGGGCAGAGAACTTGTTTCATTTATCCTATATTTCTTGCCCAATTTCTTGCTTTTTATAGTAAAATCAGCTATTATATTTGGGAAGGACGCAAAAGCGGCGTTCTTCTGTTAGGAATGATTTATTTAAGGAAGGGAAAGGGATATCAGGGTGAAGGATAAAAACACGGACGTAGAGCAGATAGAAGGACATGAAGAGATGATGCCGGAGAATGCGGCTGTGTATGAGACAGGGGAGGATGCTGATGACAGCGGAGAAGCTGTGGATGCCGATGCCGGGTATGCAGGTGTCTCTGTGGACAAAGCTGTGCGCAGAGATCAAAGGGAAAATGCTGGTAAGGGCAAGCTGCAGGGTCTTTTTGGAAACTGGTTTGGGCTTTTGCTGGTGATCATCTGTGGTATTTTGATGTATTATTTCATCTCCAGAATATCCATTCTTTTTTTTGGAGCGGCGTATTTGCTGGGATTGCTGAAGCCTGTGCTGTATGGGGCAGTGATCGCCTATCTGCTCAATCCTATGATGAAATATTTCAGGAGAGTGATAGAGCGCCTGACAATAAAAATAAAAAAGAAGCAGTCGAAAAATATGCGGAAGATGACAGAGGGAGTCAGCATTGCATTGGCATTGATCTCTGGAATTTGTATCATAGCCATCTTGATCTGGCTGATCGTACCGCAGTTGATTAATAGTATTATGACGTTGGCCAATACACTGCCGGGCCAGGTTGACCTGTATTATAGGAAGGTGGTGCACTGGATTGAGAATAATCCGTATGTGGCGGATCGTTTGCAGGATGCGGCAATTAATGTGACAAAGCAGTTTGACGAATGGCTCAATGGCTATCTTCTGCCGTGGCTGCAGTCAGATCTGCTTCCGAATATGAATTCGATGGCCTCACGGTTTGCAAACGGTGTAATCAACGTGTTGGGAATCCTGTATAATCTGTTTATAGGGTGTATCGTGGCGATTTATTTGTTGAAGGATAAGGATACTTTTATCGCACAGGGAAAAAAGATTGTGTATGGTACCTTCGGAAAGAAGCAGGCTGATGTTGTTCTGCATTACGGCAGGATGACGAATGAGATGTTTAGCGGATTTATTTCCGGAAAACTTGTGGATTCTACCATTATTGGTATTATCTGCTTTGTGGCAATGTCGGTAATGCGCCTGCCTTATGCCATGCTGGTAAGTGTGATTGTAGGCGTTACAAACGTAATCCCTGTGTTTGGTCCTTATATTGGTGCCGTGCCAAGTGCATTGCTTATTTTGCTGGTCAATCCGATGCAGTGTCTTTATTTTGTGATCATGGTGGTTATACTGCAGCAGCTGGACGGCAATATTATAGGACCGGCAATCCTTGGTGAATCTACGGGCTTGTCTGCCTTCTGGGTTCTCTTTTCCATTTTGCTTTTTGGCGGAATGTGGGGGATTGCAGGAATGCTGATCGGCGTGCCGCTTTTTGCGGTGATTTATCGTTTGTTTAAGGATTATATGGAGCTGCGGCTGTACCGAAAGGGATTGCAGGTGGATACAGATGGATATCTCAACCTGAAGACGATCCGTGAAACGGCAGACGGAGAGCGACATTATATACATTTCAGTAAAAAGGAGTTGCGCAACAGTAAATTTCGCAGGAGATCTGAGGAAAAAATTTCCCTGACCACATTATTAGAAGAGGAGAATGGCAAATAACATGATGAAGAGTATGACAGGTTTTGGGCGTGCGGAGATTACCACGCCGGAATATAGATTATCTGTGGAAATAAAGGCAGTTAATCACAGATATTGTGATATTAATATTAAGCTGCCCAGAAAATTGAATGCCCTGGAGGGCAAGCTTCGTTCTGTGATAAAAGAATATGCTTCACGTGGAAAGATAGATGTTTTTGTCAATTATGAGGATTATTCTGAGGGGAGAACGAAGGTAAATTACCATGAGAATATTGCGAGAGGTTATATAGACGCCGCGGCAAAGGCGGCAGAGGCCCTGGGACTGCCGCACGGAAACCCAACCTCTGCCTTTACACTGATCCGTCTGCCGGAAGTGATCACTCTGGAGGAGGAGACGATGGACGAGTCCCTGATCTATCCGGCGCTGGAGGAGGTGTTCCGCCGGGCAGCTGAGAGCTTTTCTGAGGCCAGACAGGCAGAAGGGGAACGGTTAAAGGAGGATTTAATCGGAAAGCTGGATGGGGTTGAACGAATGGTTGTCGAGGTGGAGAAGCGATCGCCGCAGATGCTGGAGGAGTATCGGCAGAGGATTATGGATAAGGTAGAGGAATTGCTGGGGGATACGCAGATTGATGAGAGGGTACTGGCGACAGAACTCATT
>CAYYGS010000378.1:1773-2482 GCA_964471335.1 uncultured Jutongia sp. | reverse complement strand
GTCATAGAAGACAAGATCTTCGCCGTCCTTCAACAGACCATCATACTGCGGGCGATAGTCTGTCAACAGGAAACCGCCCGCACTCAGTACATCCCACACACGGAGGGGGATCGCTCCTTTGAGATTGGGGGATGTTATGTTGAGATTTATTCTGCTGGAGGCATAGACGGCAGGCGCTTCTCTTTCGTAGTCTGCCGCCGGATGAATGTGGACACCGTGCAGAGGGGAGGGATCGCTTGTCGTAAAGAGATGGACATCACAATGTGCAGCGGTCAGCGCATTCAGTACACAGATTCTTTTTAGTTGTGACGATTTATAAGATAATACACGAGTGTTAAATTGTATTTTAAGTAGCTGTTCTGCGTCGGGGAAGTCTGTTTCACGGTTTGGGGCGGCCGTGACATATGGCCTGATTTTATCCCATATTTCATCCGTGATCATGGGCTCTATAATATTGCTGCTGTTAAAGTGAAGCTGTGCTTCCAGTACGGCGTCAAGAAAGCCGCAGAGATAGTCGGGGATCAGGGCACAGAAGTCGTCGTATTCATTCCGGTCATAGAGATTGCCCACGAAAGAGACGGGATAGCGCATGTCCTCTGTTACAGCTGCCTCTGTCGGGTATCCTGCCAGAGGCAGATAGTAGATTTGGCTTACTCCCTTTTGCCGGAAGTCATTATATTCTGTTTCATCAAAAGTAAACAGGCGATTT
>CAYYGS010000378.1:0-1763 GCA_964471335.1 uncultured Jutongia sp. | reverse complement strand
GAGATGACAGACTCTGGCAATGGCGGCAAGATAGTTGACAGAAAATACAAAATCATAGTGTTGTGCTGACAGAAGTTCTGACAGCGCAGCTTCTCCTGCCTCGTCCCACAGGTGGTTGATTTCAGGAAGAGCAGGGACATCAACACGATGTCCCTGCTCCCGAAAGGTTCTTATAATATTGTCACAGGAAAAGATATCCTGATGATATACAAGTATATTCATCGAAATCCCCATTTCTATTGCTTTGCTATATTTTTAGCAGCCGTGGAAAGCATTAGCTTAATACGGTTTAACTGATTGACCTCACTGGCGCCGGGATCATAATCGACCGCTACGATATTGGAATCGGGATAGCGGCGGCGCAGCTCCTTGATAACACCCTTGCCGACCACATGGTTGGGCAGACAGCCAAAAGGCTGTGCACAAACGATATTAGGGACTCCGGAGTTAATCAGCTCAATCATCTCACCTGTCAGGAACCATCCCTCACCTGTTTGGTTTCCGTTGCTGACAATAGGATCAGCATATTCGGAGAGGGTGCGGATAGGCACAGGCGGCTCGAAACGGCGGCTTGCCCGGAACGCGTCACTGGCTGCCTTGCGGTAGTGCTCCAGATAACGGATGATCAGGTTGTTGATGTGGGCAGAAGATTTCTTCTTGCCGAGGTAGTCTGCCTTGAAGTTAGCGTTGTACAGACTATACATGAAGAAGTCAATCAGGTCAGGGCAGACGGCTTCTGCACCCTCTGCCTCCAGAAGTTCTACAAGATGATTGTTGGCAAGCGGCATAAATTTAACGAGGATCTCGCCCACGATGCCTACCTTTGGTTTCTCGATCTCCTTTAACGGCAGTTCATCAAACTCATGGATGATCTGACGGATATTTTTCTTAAATTGCGCCTTGTTTCCGGTTTGTACGGCCTGTATCGCAATATTTTTCCATTTCTGGTGGAGTGCATCAGCCGTGCCGGGCACCTCTTCATACGGTCTTGTCTTGTAGAGGACGCGCATAAAGACATCGCCGTAAATGAGTGCCTGGATGGCCTTATTTATCATTTCAAGATTGATGTCTAATCCCGGGTTTTTCTCGATTCCTGCGCTCATAGAGATGACAGGGATCTGTGACATGCCGGCGTTTTCCAGGGCACGTCGAACAAAGCCGATATAATTTGTCGCACGGCAGCCGCCTCCTGTCTGTGTGATAATCAGCGCCGTCTTATCCAGATCGTAACGTCCGGACAGGAGTGCCTGCATAAACTGTCCCACGACAATCAGAGAAGGATAGCAGGCATCGTTATTTACATATTTCAGACCGTAATCGACGGCTTCCGTGGAGGAATCCAGTACCTCCATATGATATCCACAGGAGGAGAGAGCCGGCTGCAGGATATCAAAATGGATCGGAGACATCTGGGGAACCAGAATAGTGTAATCCTTCCGCATCTCCTTTGTAAATACGACGCGGTGATGTGCAGTATCTGCGGCCTTCGGCTCGATGTGGCGCGATGCGCGATCTTCAACGGCGGCCAGCAGGGAGCGGATTCGAATACGGGCTGCTCCCAGATTGTTGACCTCATCGATTTTTAATACAGTATAGATTTTGTTACATTTGGTCAGGATATTGCTGACCTGATCGGTAGTCACGGCGTCCAGACCACTTCCAATAGAATTTAATTGTATTAAATCAAGATTTGACTGTGTACACACAAAGGAGGCCGCCGCGTACAGGCGGGAATGGTACATCCACTGGTCCATTACAATGGT
>CAYYGS010000377.1:0-2496 GCA_964471335.1 uncultured Jutongia sp. | reverse complement strand
GAAGATCGGCGATGTGGTAGGACAACGCGGCAAGACGATTAATACGCTTATTGAGAGAACAGGTGTCAAGATTGATATCTCTGATGATGGTTCTGTCTCTGTCTGCGGTGAGGACGAAGAAAAGATGAATGAGGCATTGCGCCTGATTGACATCATTGTGACAGACCATTACCAGGGTCAGATTCTGGAGGGCGAGGTAGTCAGCATTAAGGAATTTGGTGCATTTATAGAATTTGCTCCCGACAAGGAGGGCATGGTTCATATCTCCAAGATTGCAAAGGAGAGGATCAATCACGTAGAGGATGTTCTGACATTGGGAGACCGCGTAAAGGTTGTATGTCTGGGCAAGGATAAGATGGGCAGGATGAGCTTTAGCATAAAGGATGTTAGGGATTGATTGGTCACAGCATGACCGTGAGGGCACAGAAAATAAATGCATATGAGGTAAAGTATGGAACAGTTGAGGGACAAAAGGGTGCTGTCCGGCCGGCGGGGTAGCCTGCCGGCAGATACGATGCTTAATTTCAGCCGAAGTATTCTGGATATGGAGGAAGCGTCAAGCTATGTTGATTATCTCCAGAAGAACAGAGAGAAGCTGGAAAAGGAAATTATGACATCTATTATCCTGCCGATGATTGATCAGGATTCCTTTATCCTAAAGGAGCTGCTGGGAGAGAGCAAGGACAATGAGAAACTGCTGAAAGAGATTATCGAGGGAAGGGTGTCTTCCGGTGATGTGATACAGGTTGAGACAAGGCTGTTTCAGGATGTGAAATATCTGGTGTTTATTCCTCTGCCGATCTTTGATAAGGAAGAAGGCCGGCAGTCTTACACGGTGCTGGGGAGTAAGTGGAGATTGAATGATCAGGCGTCAGGATCAATCTGTATGCTGTTATTCTCCATGTATATATATTTTCAGGCACAGCATGAGAGAGGGGAACATCAAAAGATGTATTTTTCGATGCTGTCTCTGATGATTTCTGTGATTGATGCGAAGGATCCGGTAACGGCGGGACATTCACAGCGTGTCGCAGATATTTCCAAAGAGATAGGTCTTTGGCTTAAACTGGGCAGAGCGCAGCAGCATGATCTGGAGTTTACGGCGTTGCTTCACGATATTGGCAAGATCAGTGTTTCGGATTATGTATTAAATAAACCGAGCGTTTATACACAAAAGGATTTTGAACAGATGAAGCATCATACTGTCCGTGGAGCGGAGATGCTGGCAGAGGTTGGCGTCAGTCCGGAGATCATCGATGGTGTCAGGCATCATCATGAGCGAGTGGATGGCAAGGGATATCCGGATGGACTGACTGGCGATCAGATGAGCCTGTTTGCAAAAATTATTAAGATAGCCGATGTATTTGATGCATTGACGAGCAAACGCCAGTATAAGGAAGCATGGAAGATTGATAAGGCGCTGGATATTATCTATCGCGGACGGGGTACGGAATTTGACATAGAGATCGCGGATGCCTTTATTGAGCATATGCGCCCGGAGGGATGGCAGCCGCCCGTATTAGGACAAAATAAAAATCTTAAAAAACAGGGGCCGGAGATCCAGAAGATTATTAATATAACGGAGGATTTTTATCGCAGATATCATGATTATATTTCTGTGGGATATCCTATTCCGAGCCGGAAGGCAGAAGAAGTTGCCTGGGATCAAAAAAATGGATTTATGAGTTTTGACTGGGGCGAGACATTTAACCATGCTGCTTTTCTGGAAAATAAGCCGGTGATTCTGTCATATGAGAAGGAGACACAGAGTTTATTTTTCGGCCAGTGCTGTAAGGCGCCGGGCGTTATGGATATCTATTATTACTTCTTCCGTGGATTTTTGAATATGGGGATTTATCTGCTGAGTGACAGAGGAATGGAGCAGGCACTCATGCAGCTCACAGAGTGCTTGGGAGAGCCGGTTGAAGTAGATTATAATATCTGCGTTTTTGTAGGAAAAAAATATAAGGTGGTGCGATATCATACCTACGATGATAAGGAATTATTATTCTACATATCTGATTATATGAGTTCGCATTATGTATACGAGAGTTGATTGATAAAATCCGATACCAAACAGAATAAAAAATAAGAAACAGGACAGATTAAAAGGTGTTAAGACAATTTAATATGTTCCTGTTTTTTTGTGTGCAATGGGGGAGAAGAATGCCCTGTGGAAATGGAGAAGGATATGGAGGAAAATTTAAAAGAATATGGAAATAGGGTTTTGGAGGATGAGAAGGGTAAGATCCAGATGATTTCGATTATCGGGCACATTGAGGGGCATGAATGCGCTTCGAATACAACCAAAACGACAAAATATGAACATATTTTGCCGATGCTTGTGTCTCTGGAGCAGTCGAAGGAGATTGCCGGCATATTATTTGTGATCAACACGATTGGCGGGGATGTCTCCTGTGGCCTGGCGCTGGCGGAGATGATTGCCTCCCTGTCAAAGCCTACCGTGGCTCTTGTAGTGGGGGACAGCCATTCGAT
>CAYYGS010000376.1:0-2524 GCA_964471335.1 uncultured Jutongia sp. | reverse complement strand
TCTGGGAACAGCTGCCGTTACGACGCGCGGGTTTAACGCGGAGGATATGGATCAGGTAGCAGAGGCCATTGCTATGGTAATTGATGACCATGATGCAAATCTGGCTCAGGCGGCAGCCATTGTAAAGGGATTGACGGATAAGTATCCTTTATATTAAAAGTTTTACCCTTTTGACCCCGGCATCATCACAAAGAAAAGAGGCGATTATCAATGTCATACAAACATCAATATTATGAAAATCTTGCAGAAAACCTGATTAAAAAGTTTAACCTGCGTGGGATTGAGGGATACTATTGTGCAGACCGGGAGGAGGCAAATGCGGAGGCGAAGCGTTTCCTGACACCGGGCTGCAGCGTGAGCTGGGGCGGCTCTGTGACCCTGCAGGAAATCGGACTTCTGGATGACCTGCGGGAATCAGATTATACGATTTACGACCGTGCGGAGGCCGTGACACCCGAAGAAAAGAGAGAGATGTTCGGACGCATTGTCACGTCGGATTTCTATTTTATGAGTACGAATGCATTGACATTAGACGGTGAACTGATCAATATCGATGGTGCCGGGAATCGTGTCGCCTGCTTGTGCCACGGGCCGGAGCATGTGATTGTCATTGCGGGGATGAATAAGGTGGTGCCGGATGTCAAAAGCGGCATCGCCAGGGTACACAATATGGCGGCACCGCCTAATGTGCTTCGTCTGGGGCTTGAGACGCCCTGCGGAGAATATGGGAACTGTGCGAATTGTCTTGTGTCCGATTGTATCTGTGCGCAGACGGTTGTGACAAGGTTTTCCAGGGTGGCAGGCAGGATCAAGGTGATTTTGGTTGGCGAGGAGCTTGGATATTAGGTTGAAGAATGAATGGGTGAAGAGATGATGATGCAGAAAGGAAAGGGAAGATCTATGGTTCAAGTGGAAGTAAATGTGACGAAGATCGTGAAATATGTGTGTATCGCTGGTGTGATGATTGTGGCAATTATCTTCGGCGTTGGCTGTTACCGTGATATGATCGGGGAGAACAGCGGGGATGAGTAAGGATCTATTCGTAGCGGAGAAGCCCAGCGTAGCGAAAGAATTTGCCAAAACTCTGGGTGTCTCCGGGAATGCCGGACAGGGCTGTCTGGAATCAGAACAATATATTGTGACATGGTGTGTGGGACATCTCGTAACGATGAGTTATCCCGAAGTATATGATCCGGCATTAAAGAAGTGGTCACTACAGACGCTTCCTTTTCTGCCGGAGCATTTTCTGTATGAGCTGATTCCGGATGTGAAAAAGCAGTTTCAGCTGGTGGCTTCCCTTCTCAACCGTCCGGATGTAAAACGGATCTATGTCTGTACGGACTCCGGACGGGAGGGAGAATATATCTACCGACTGGTAGATCAGATGGCAGAGGTTTCGGCTGACAAGGAGAAACGGCGGGTTTGGATCGATTCCCAGACAGAGGAGGAGATCCGGCGTGGCATTCAGGAGGCGAAGCCGTTGGAGGAATATGATAATTTGGCAGCTTCGGCGTATCTGCGGGCGAAAGAGGATTACCTGATGGGAATTAATTTTTCCCGTGTGCTGTCCTTAAAGTATGGGCAGACCGTTATGAGTTACCGGAAAAATGCAAAGTATTCTGCAATCTCTGTCGGCCGTGTGATGACATGTGTTCTGGGAATGGTGGTCCGAAGAGAACGAGAGATACGGGATTTTGTCAAAACGCCATTTTACCGTATCTTGGGTCAGTTTTCCTGTCAGGGAAAGAATTTCCAGGGGGAGTGGCGGAGCGTAGAGGGATCATCATATTATCAGTCGCCGCGCCTGTATAAGGAAAATGGTTTTCGTACCAGAGAGGATGCCGTACAGTTGTGTGGGATGATCGGCTATTCCAGGGAACAGGAGGAAAATACATTTTATCCGAACAGTGTAGAAACAGATAAGTGTGATACTACAGTTGTAGTGGAAAGCATTTCCCGCAAGAAGGAAAAGAAGAATCCGCCCCTTTTATTTAATCTGGCAGAGCTTCAAAATGTTTGTGCGAAGCTTTTTAAGATCAGTCCCGACCAAACGCTCAAGATCGTGCAGGAGTTGTATGAAAAGAAGTTGGTGACATATCCGAGAACAGATGCACGTGTGATTTCTACAGCTGTCGCAAAAGAGATACATAAAAATATCAGCGGACTTCGGGGATATTCCATGGTACAGGATATTGCACAAAATATTCTGGATGCGGGAAGTTATCGTGGAATTGCTAAGACGAGATATTGCAATGACAAGCAGATTACCGACCATTATGCGATCATACCGACCGGTCAGGGGTTTGGGGCGCTGCGGAGCATGAATCTGACAGCACAGAGGGTATATGAAGTCATTGTGCGCCGCTTTCTGTGTATCTTTTACCCCGCAGCAGAATATCAGAAAGTAAGTTTGACGGTGGTGCGCCCTTGTGGTGAAAAGAAAGAGAGCTTTTTTGCTTCTTTTAAATTGCTGTTGAGTCAGGGGTATCTGGAGATTGCCGATGCATCCTTTACGAAGAAAACA
>CAYYGS010000375.1:0-2533 GCA_964471335.1 uncultured Jutongia sp. | reverse complement strand
CTTCTGATCCGCAATATGCTCCACAACGGACCAGGCAATCCCCAGACCATCAAACGTACTGGTTCCCCGACCGATCTCGTCCAGAATAATGAGACTGTCCTTCGTCGCATTACGCAAAATATTGGCAACCTCTGTCATCTCCACCATAAAGGTACTCTGACCGCTGGCCAGATCATCCGACGCCCCTACACGAGTAAAAATACGATCCACCAGACCGATTACAGCGCTTTCCGCAGGCACAAAAGAACCGATCTGCGCCATCAGGACAATCAGCGCCGTCTGACGCATATAAGTAGACTTTCCGGCCATATTAGGCCCGGTAATAATACCAATCCTGTGTCTGTCATCATCAAGATACGTGTCATTCGCAACAAACATATCGTTCTGTATCATTTTTTCAACTACCGGATGACGCCCGTTTTTTATATCAATCCTGCCCTTTTTTTGAATCTGCGGGCGCACATATTGATTCTGCTCTGCCACCACGGCAAGCGACGTCAGCATATCAACACTTGCCACGAGCTTTGCCGCTGACTGAATGCGTGCGATTTCCTGGTAAATCGCATCTCTGACCTCACAAAATAAATTATATTCCAGCGTATTCAGCCTGTCCTCAGCTCCAAGGATCGTATCCTCCAGCTCCTTCAGTTCCGGCGTCGTATAACGCTCCGCATTGGCAAGCGTCTGCTTTCTCGTCCAGCTGTCCGGCACCTGATCCTTAAAGGAATTTGTCACCTCCAGATAATAGCCAAACACCTTATTAAACTTAATTTTTAAATTCTTAATCCCAGAATGTTCCTTCTCTTTCTCCAAAAGCTCTGCCAGCCATTTTTTACCGTCTGTCTTGGCGCTGCGAAGCCTGTCCACCTCCTCGCGAAAGCCGTCCCGAATGATTCCTCCCTCCCGCACTGTAAGAGGCGCATCCTCATCAATTGCCTCCCCGATCAGAGAGCAAATATCCTCCATCCCATCTAATTCTTCCCCATATGTTTGTAAAAGCGACACTCCCTCAAAGGAACACAGCAGATATTTAATATGCGGAAGCATAGAAAGCGATTGACGGAAGGCAATTAAATCCCTGGGATTGGCACTGCGATAGCTGATCTTGCTGATCAGACGTTCCATATCGTAAATCGGAGACAGATATTCCCGAAGCTCCTCCCGTACGATCGCATTATCATTGAAGGCCGTAATCGTATCAAGACGCGAATTGATCTCCTCCGGATCAAGCAGCGGCTGTTCGATGGAACTGCGCAGCTTTCTCGCCCCCATCGCCGTCTTCGTCTTATCGAGCACCCAAAAAAGAGACCCTCTCTTTGACTTCTCACGCATCGTCTCACACAACTCCAGATTTCGTCTGGTAGCACGGTCAAGCAGCATATAATGATTGGGAACATAAGGTTTGAGAGACGTGATATGATCCAGCGAAATCTTTTGCGTCTCCTCCAGATACTGCATAATCGCACCCGCCGCCGTCACGCCGATCGTATAATCAGAGAGCCCCAGCCCGTCCAGAGAAGCAACATGAAAATGACGGTACAGGCTGTCCCTGCAGCGATCTTCATCAAAATGCCAGGAATCAATCGCAGATACAAGGATTCCAAGACGCCCGCGCAGATCCTCCAGATCCACACCAGACACAAGAAAAGAATCATTACATATGATTTCCGGCGGCATAACCTTGCTGATCTCATCCATCAGCTTATTTTCCGTGTCAAATTCCGTCACATAATAATCCCCCGTCGTGACATCAACATAAGAAACCCCGTAGGCATTCGTCGTATATACCACACAGAGAAGATAGTTATTCCGGCTCTCATCCAACGCCTGCATATTCAGATTCGTGCCGGGAGTAGCGATCCGCACCACTTCGCGCTTCACCAGCCCCTTAGCCGTTTTGGGATCCTCTACCTGTTCACAGATCGCCACCTTATATCCCTTGCTGATCAGCTTATTCAGATAGCCGTCAACCGAATGAAAAGGGACGCCGCACATTGGTGCACGCTCCTCCAGACCACAGCTTTTTCCCGTCAGAGTCAGTTCCAGTTCCTTTGAGACCACCTCCGCATCCTCAAAAAACATTTCATAAAAATCCCCTAAACGATAAAAAAGAATACAATCCTTGTATTCCTCTTTTGTCTCCAGATATTTTTGCATCATTGGTGTGAGTGCCATACGCCCTTCCTCTCTATCTTTTGTGTCTATAATATATTATAGGAATAAATTCTATCAAAAGCATGAGTAACACTATAAGCCGAGTTCTGTATCAGACAATCATCTATCTAGACCTGCTGTTGCCAGCAGGCTCAAGCGACCTACCCGGAACACGACGGGCCGCCGTATTATTCCTGTTCGGTCTTGCTTCGGATGGGGTTTACACAGCCCTCTCTGTTACCAGAAAGACGGTGAGCTCTTACCTCGCCTTTTCATCCTTACCAGCCGTACAAGCTGGCGGTTATTTTCTGTTGCACTGGCCTGGGAGTCGCCTCCACCGGACGTTATCCGGCATCCTGCCCTATGAAGCCCGGACTTT
>CAYYGS010000374.1:0-2551 GCA_964471335.1 uncultured Jutongia sp. | reverse complement strand
CTGCTCATTGCTCCAACCGTCCACACTGCCATCCAGTTCAATTCCATTTGCCCCGGCAAATTCCTCAATCAGCTGATCGGCACGAAAACGCTCATGACACTCCCTGCAGTCCATCAGAGGATCAGAAAAGCTTCCGAGATGGCCTGATGCCACCCATGTCTGCGGATTCATCAAAATTGCGCAGTCAATTCCAACATTATATGGATTCTCACGGATAAATTTCTGCCACCATGCCTGCTTCACATTATTTTTCAGTTCCACACCAAGATTGCCGTAATCCCATGTATTTGCCAGACCACCATATATTTCAGAGCCCGGATAAATAAATCCTCTCGCCTTTGCCAATGCCTGTATCTTTTCCATCGTTTTTTCCATCACTCAATCCTCCATCTTCCCTTACAGATCAATCAACTCCCTGTTTCCTCTGACACACCATGACAAAATGTATCTCTACGCGGCAGGGAAATCTATTTGACAAATCCTTACAAATATACCATTATCCAGCAAAGAATGCAAGCCGCATAACCGCATTTTATAAAAATCTCCTGAATAAAAACAGGAGAAACGCATCCATTCTCTGCCCCCTGAAAAGCATACCTGTGTAGGATAATCCCTCCTTATCCGTCAAAATTTGAAAGACTTCGTTGCGCCGCGTATCCTGTTCGCTCCAGTCATCTCAACAGGTGTCCCGGAAGCTCCATGTCGATTTTGCGAAGACGCTTAGACTTTGAGGAAGGTCTTTGCCTTGCAGGGCTTCGATGCCATATGCCCGCGGAGAACCTGTCTGAGCGGCATGCGCCATGCTTCCGGGCTTTCCGGGGGACGCTCCCGCTATGTGGCTTCACGTAGCGGTGCATAATGTCCTACAGGACAGGACATAAGCACCGACGGCCGCCAAATCCCCCGGAAACCCTGGAAGATGGCAGCATTGCCGTGAGTTTGCGGAGCGGGCATTCATCACACCATCGAAGCCGCAAGGCATTTAGACATTCCCAAAGGCGTAGGGCGCGAAGTCAAAATCAACATGGAACTTTCGGGCACCCTTGAGATATTGCAAAGGTGAACAGGATGCGCGGCGCAATGAAGGGATCGCAAACATATGACGGATAAGGAGGGATTATCCTTCAATGACTCATGAAAACAGGAGGCAGGAGAATGGATGTCTTTATCTTATGAATAGAAAAAAATATTGAATCGGCCTTTCGTATATGTTATGATTTCCAAATTAGCATATGCTTCCAGTATAGCGCGGCTTTGTGTTTGACACCCTAAAGAAAGATTAAAATTTTGGAAAAGAGTCTTCGAAAACGAGAAGGAAGGGATATAAACATAGAAAGGTGGCGCGGTCTTAATGGAACAGCAGGAAAAATGGGAAGCCTTTATGGCAACAGGAAAAGTAGACGATTATTTATGCTATAAAATGCAATCGGGAAGGGATGTGCAGGGAGAATATGTCAGCAGAGCTTATAACAGTGACGGGAATGGTGCTTACGGCATCTCCGGTTATGGAGTACGACAAACGAAT
Source organism: uncultured Jutongia sp. (assembly GCA_964471335.1). GTDB lineage: Bacteria > Bacillota > Clostridia > Lachnospirales > Lachnospiraceae > Jutongia. The sequence goes on along the minus strand of CAYYGS010000374.1, from coordinate 1,026 downwards.
AGAGCTTCTGACTAAGGAGCGGGGAAGGCTGTCTGCATTTGTACAGGGGGCGCGAAGATTGAACAGCCCCCTGTCCGCCTGCGCAATTCCGTTTACCTTTGGAACATACCAGCTCTATCTCGGCAGGAGCTCCAATCGTGTCAAATCCTGTCAGATCCAGACATATTTTGAAGAGTTCACGCAGGATTATGATGTGCTGTGTTACGCCTCCTATTTTGCAGAGCTGGCACAATACTTCACACGCGAGAATGTAGAAGCTCCCGATGAGCTCCTCCTGCTATACATAACATGTAAATCTCTCGTAAGAGGCCAGCTCCCCTGCCGTCTCATCCGCAGCATTTACGAAATGCGGATCATGCAGATCGAAGGAGAAGCACTCGAGCTCTTTCAATGTCTGGAATGCGGGACAGAACCAAAGGAAGCACGTGTCTTCTTCTCCAGAGGAGGTATCCTGTGCCCTGACTGCGCGGCAGGCCTGGGATATACAGCGCGGGAAAAAGGCTGGCTTCTCAGCCCGGATGCCCTATATTCCCTGCAATTCATACTAACCACGCCGCTCCCAAAGCTATATAGCTTTCGCGTATCCGAAGAAATCGAGCAGGAGCTGGGATCATTCCTGAGAGAATATCTGTCAAGATATCTAAAACATGAATTCCGCTCCGAAAGCTTCCTAACCCCTTAAACAATCCATAAAAAAGGTTTGAAGTTCCAACAATTTCTTAGTCGGCGTCTTTTGCTGGCTTAGAAATTGTTTTCACCTTTCGCACTTTCGTCACGATACCCAAAGTTCCGTATTAAAAAGTCACTGTCACGCCAGTCCTTCTTCACCTTAACCCACAACTTCAAATTCACACGGCAGTCCAGAAGCGTCTCGATATCCCGTCGGGCCTCCGAACCGATCTTTTTCAGCATGGATCCCTGTTTGCCGATAATGATCCCCTTATGGGAATTCCTCTCACATATGATCGTTGCGTCAATATCCATCAAACGCCCGCCCGGCCGCTCCTTCATCCGGTCAATCGCTAC
>CAYYGS010000373.1:0-2569 GCA_964471335.1 uncultured Jutongia sp. | reverse complement strand
CCAAGGTTGAATTTCTCACCTATGATGAGGGATTGTGCGTGCAGTGTATGCATATTGGCGCTTATGATGATGAGCCAGCTACGGTAGCACGGATGCATGACTTTATGGAGGAGCAGGGATATGTACTTGATATCACGGATAAGCGTCTTCATCATGAGATATATTTGAGTGATGCCAGGAGAGTTGCGCCGGAGAGGTTGAAAACTGTGATCCGGCATCCGATCAGGAGGATGGAGATTTAATCAGGGTTGCAATGCTGACTTATTTTACAATTATTTTTTTGTAATTAGTAATTTGCAAGTAGGTGAAATTATACCATTAGAAAAGTTTATGGAAGGATTAGATCGTTAAATTCCGAACAGGATTTTGGAGAAATTAAATGAAAAACAAATTTGTTATAATAGGTTATTATATCTGTGAATACACATTTTCGCCTTCATTTTTGGGCGGTATTGCTAAAAAGAATATTTCAATTAGCACATGTTTGTGTAATCATGAGCCTCGTATTTTTTTATGTCATGGATGGAAACCGGATGGCGATCAACAAGAATATATAGATTGTTTTTCAAGTAAAGAGACGTATATAAAAATGAGTGAAGAAATAACAGATCTGTTCAAAAAATGTTTGTTTGATACAGATGGAAGGTTTTTGCGTAAGGAAAATGCCTTATATTTTTATAAAAAATACTTTAATGATTCTAAACACATACTTGTTTCTGTGTGTGCTAAAGAGGAATATATAAAATTACTTGATGATGATTTCAATATAGAAAAAAATCCAGTCAATGAAATGGATGGAAACATAATTGGATATGACATAATTGGCTGGGATATTTCCAATTTTCATTCGTTTTTATGTAATAGCTTGGAGAAACAGTTTCTTGATGCCAAGTTCAATTCATATGGGTTATTGGATGAAACATATAGTAAAGCAGAACAAATGTCTTTTAGCATTCAAGGCATGGGAGAACCTGTTGATTGGATGCCTGTTATACTGCATAAAATTGAAATATAGGATTAAAGACAACTTCAAATTATAATAATCAGATAAGAAAGGATATTGAAGCAATGAACGAAATCTTTCACAGAGTTAGTATCAGAAAATATGAGAATAAGCCAGTGGAACGCGAAAAACTGATGAAGATACTTCGCGCAGGTATGCAGGCACCCTCCGCAGGAAATCAGCAGCCATGGGAGTTTTATGTTGTAACTCGACCAGAATGCATTCAAGAATTGGCAAAATCGCACATCTACGCAGGCTGCGCTGCAGAGGCACCAGTGCTGATTGTACCGGTTTATCATAAAGAGGAATTGCGGTTTCCAGAATATGCACAAATCGATATGTCCATTGCCCAAGAAAACATGTGGCTGGAAACAGATGCTCTCGGCCTTGGCGGTGTCTGGCTGGGCATTGCACCTATCCGGGAGAGAATGGACACTGTAGCAAAAATCCTCGACTTGCCAAAAAATGTAGAGGCATTTTCCATATTTGCACTGGGTTACCCAGCGGAACAGAAGTCCCAACAGGATCGTTTTGACAAATCACGGATTCATTTTATGGAATAAGGATAAAAATAATTATCAAAACTCTTATCAAAACAAATAAAAGATTTGTCGCAAGCCGTTGATCAGGTTAGAGATGGGATATCTACACGATTCTTTCTTCTGTATAGCTTTCCGCCGCTTCATCGAGTACGCCCATAAGTTTTATTTCATTTTCTGTACCTGCATACTCTTTCGGGTAAACAATACAAAGACCACTATTTTCCCAAGAGCCGTCACAGCGGTCCATCCCATAAAAATACATCATATCATTATAATATTCCATCTTGGCTTTAAAGTAAAATTTTCCGGAAAGCTTTGTTATTTCTAAAGCTCCTGGAAATGTACCCTTTTCCTTAAATTCTTCTACTGCACAGTATACTTCATCATCCGTCTGTATCGCTATGTATGGAACTGCACCCTCCGTCCCGTTCTCATCTGCAGGAGCATATGTACTTAACAATTCAACTTCCCCTGCGTGCGATTTTGCCTCCTTAAAAGCATCATTCACTTTAAATGACAAAAGATACTTGCTATCATCATCCCCATAAATTTCATCCTTCACAGTGTGAGAAGACGGCGCAAGAACAATATCCTCTGCTTTATTTTCAGCCTTATCATTCGTATTAAATTTTTTTGCAAATTTATTAAATAATCCCATTTTAAATTCTCCTCCTTATCAAACTACATGATTAATTATAACAGATTGGGATATGAAATTAAAGGATATTTTGTTGTGATTGGAGGGGATGTATGGTATAATCTTGATATTGTAGAAGGTGACAAATCGCAATTATTACATTGAAGGTATTGAACAAATTATGAAAAGATCTAATGTCGGAATGACGTTGACAGAAAGTAAAACATCAGAATTTGAGATAAAATACGCTCGGCCTATAAAGTTTCTGATGGAAAATAGTTCAAGTATTATTTGTTACAGAGTCTTGACTGAATTATGCGACAATTACAACCCAGATATAGTACAGAAATATAGAAGCGAGGTTGCCTGTTCTGAGCGAGTGAACAA
>CAYYGS010000372.1:0-2574 GCA_964471335.1 uncultured Jutongia sp. | reverse complement strand
GAATACAACATAACCGGCTTTTCACATTCTGCCGCCACTTCACGGATAATGTAAATCGCCTCTGCCTCCAGTTCCTCCAAATGTGATAATTGATTCATCTTTGTACCCCATCTTTCTTAATATTGAATGCTCTTCTCAAAATCGAGAAAACATTAATAAGTCCTTCATTTATTATTTTCCGGTTGTTCAATACGTATCTCATTCTTGAGCTGATATACCTTACCGTCATACTCCACATAAACCTGATATTCATCACACGCAAGCGAATCCAATGCAATAGAAAAACTCATCCTCTTTCGCTTCAGCTTCAATTCCGAATAATCCTGCATATAGCAGTGTTCCCTTCCTACCAGATAAACTCTCTGCACTGTGCTGGGATAAAAGGCATATAAAAACAGATTGCCGCAGATTCGGATATTGCCGAAGATCTTTTTTTTCAGCTTCTCCTCACACGGAACAGGCACTTCCCCGTCATATACAGCCGGCGGGCTCAGATATCCATGTACGACATCCGCCTTCTTCTGAAGCGGCATAGAATAGGACGCTATATCCGGCTCAAAAAGCCATGCCTGACGATACACCTTACAAAGCCGCATGCGGTTTATCACATCTCCGGAATCCTGATCCAGCTCCTCCACACATGCCTTGAGATTCTCTGACTGCCTCTCCAGGCATCCTGCCAGAGACAACACGCGTCCGCTTGTTTCATCATAGAAGCTGCTGCCGAACCGTTTTGCCTTGACCACATCAATCTTCCTCTGCACACGGAACGTCTTTCCCTCCCGGTTGATCTCAAAGAAGAGAATACGGGAATCCTCGCTCGCCTCAGAGCCTTCCACCGGTACGGTTCCTCTGTTCTGTTCATAATACGCCCTGATCTGGATCGTACCGTCTTCCCTTTGTTCCGACGTCATATGCTCCAGCACATAACCGTCCGACTCCTTACCGTCCTCTCCTTCCAGAACATATTGTTCCATCTCTGTGCCTGTCCAGATTGATTTCGGAGTCAATGCCCAGACAATCTGCGATGTCTCCCAGTTCAGCGCCAGAATCATATGAAATCTCTTGATTGCCACCAGTAAATGGTCTCCGCACCATTCCAATGCCGTTACAGGCGCCCATGTCCGCTGATTCTGATATTTACTGCCCAAAACATCCACAAGATTCAGACGCTTCTTCTCCTGCCCGCTTTCTCTGTCAATCTCCAAAATACAGTCACCCATATATTCTGCCTTGGACGCTGTCACCAGAAAAAGAGAATCCTCTTTCTGCGCTGCTACCGATGATAAAGGATGTTCTATAAGATAGGAGCGGTATATCCGTCCCATATAATCCATCTCATGATACTGACACGGTACCGGTGTCCCATTCTCGTCTACCCGGTTCTGCGAAGCATCTGCATACAGAAAATGACCATCATTAAGCGGCAGCATTCCCATCGTATTCGTCTTCATCTGAATGGAGTAACGCACCTCTCCATTATGGTCAATGGCAATCGGGTTAAAATGAACGCCGTTTACCATAATAAACGGAAAAGCTGACGGCTGTTCCCTCTCCACTTTTGTCACGATATTTTGAAGCCTCAACGGAATATCCCGTGCATAAATTGTCAGATCACGTCTCCGAAACACCTTACCTTCCTCGTCTAAAAGCTCGAGTTTCAGCTTATTTGTAAATCCTTTATACAGTCCCAAAATCGGGACACGATGTCTGGTGGCAGTTTCCGTTTCTCCCACGAAATCATTCTCCGGCGTCTTGCCAAGGATCCGGTATCGCACACGGCACTCCTGTGACGTATTAAATAAAAGCAATGCTGTCTGTACAGAGATCCCATAAGGATTCGGAATCACCAGCAGATGCTTAAAGGTAAACAAATGGTCGTCCAGAATCTTTTCATAAGCCATATCGCGCATCCTCGTATCCCATGCACGCGGCGTTTCCCTGCGAAACGGCGAATAAATACGCTTGTCCCCCCGCAGTTCAAATTCGTTCCGAAAACCCATCAGCAGCTTATTTAAATCATCCTCGCTATATGTCGTTTTCGACGCATTCTTAATATCAATTTGCTTCCTAAATAATCCCAATCATCTTATTGCGTAAGGGTATCAATGCTATGACACCACGCTCCTCCTTTCAGAAGACATATCACATTTACAGTATACCATATTCTACCATGAAATATCAAACAACTTTCCTATATTTTCATGGTAAGTTGGATTCTCTGTTTTTTCAGGTCAACACTCATAACTTTTACGTCTACGATATCACCTACGCTGACCACATCCAGCGGATGCTTGACAAACTTCTTATCAGACAGCTGTGAAATATGTACCAGACCATCCTGATGAACACCGATATCCACAAATGCACCAAAATCTATGACGTTTCGAACAGTTCCCTTGAGGATCATTCCCTCCTTCAGATCCTTCATCTCCATCACATCGGTACGAAGGATCGGCTTCGGCATTTCCTCACGAGGATCCCTCGCCGGCTTCTCCAGCTCCTTTAAAATATCCTCCAGCGTAATCTCACCGATCCCCAGCTCTTCTGCCATAGCCTTTTTATCTCTGACCT
>CAYYGS010000371.1:0-2582 GCA_964471335.1 uncultured Jutongia sp. | reverse complement strand
CAGCTGTGAATTACTTTCCTCTCCTAGTATAATCGGCGGAATATATTCATCTGTCAGAACCGTTACGATTAATTCATTAATCTGTTCCTTTGTCCAGACCATACGTCTTTGTACATCTGCATTATTATCGATGTCGCCATCATTAATTTTCTTCAAATACATATCCAAAGTATACGTTTGTTTTCTTGGTCTTGCCATTTTATATCCCTTCTTTCTCCATCTGCAAACCCTTCTCAAACCGAAAAAGTGCTAGTACAACGAATATTAAGTTTTAATATTCGTTGTACTAATATAACACGGATACATTTCTATAAGAATGTATCGCCGCATGGCAGTCCGCATATTGCTTTTCCGTGATATGCAGTTCCTCTCTGATCTCATTCGGAAGATAACCTGCAGCATTCAGTCTTAAAACTTCCTTTTGAAGCCTGGAAAGCCTGCTAAGATACAACAACATTCTGTTACTATATCCTGTCTCGTTTCTTTCAAAGATTTCCTGTTCAACAGTATAGCCATCAGAAATGATATCTTCTATCGTAACATTTTCATCATCTCCAACAGGCACATTCATAGAAACTGACATCCTGTCTGCCTTGCGCTTTTCACGATTTCTTCTTGTCATTTCCGTCTTGATTTTATTTAACAGACAAGAATATAAAAAACCATCAAAGGCCTGTGAATAATCATATCTCTTCATAACATCCACAAACACCTCGTTGGCCAGTGAGTAAAAATCGTCCATATCCTTATCCGATAACCCACCAAATTTCAATAAGATCTGATCCACCATACTATGAAGTTTTTTTGCATTGTCCGCATAATATCTCTTTATGATTTGTTCCATTGCCATCTCCATTCCTAATATATTTGACAATACCCAGTATAGAACAGGTGTTCTATTTTGTCAACCCCTTTTTCGAACGAATGTTCTGAACTCTGTTTGGAGAATAAGTAACTACACGAGAAAAATGTTACCGACATCAATCGGTACCACAAAAGCAGGAAATGCAACACAGAAAGGAGACAAAAGAAAGGAATGGCAGCAAAAATTTATAACACAGGACGTCATAACACAGACCACTCTATGTATAGCGGCGAAATCGAATGGGACGACTTTAATACGAACACACCAAACAAAAACAGAATCGCTAATCAGGCGGCAGCAAACAACATGCCGTCCGTTCTGCAGGAAAACATCAGAAAACAAAAGGAACTGGAGAAGTATAAAAACATGACAATAGAAGAATTGAGAGAACAGAAGCTTATTTCAAACACAAACGGAAGACCCTCCAGTACACTGACCGATGAGAAATGGCAGAAAGAGTTTACCATAAGGAAACTCTTTATCACTCCATATCAGGAGGGAACAACAAAAATACTCAAGGGGAAATATTCAAAGGAATCCGGAAGCTGGACTGTGGAAACACAGGGTGAATATTATGGAACGACAAGCTGGCAGTCCTATTGCGCCTATATAAACGACGTATTGCAAAACATTCGTCGCGGACAAATTGATTACTGCTACTTTATCTTCCAAATACAGGATCTGCTGAAATTTCACTTTGATGATTTAAGAACAAGATATCGGGACGGATATTGGGAGGTATGGTTAGAACGGTAGGAACGCTTCATAAATACCAAACGGAGCAACATGGAATCAATATTCCAATGAGGATGTGAAAGGAGGCATTTACATTGCTTGATAAACAATACAATTTATATTCTGTTGATACGGGACATTTCTATAGTAACCATGAAAAATATCTGCATGATATGAATTGCAGATATCGCAGAGAGCGTAATTACATTCAAAACAGGCTGCCGGCAATAGAAAAAAAACTGAAACAACTTGGATATACAGAGGAAGATATAAAAAATCTGAAAAAGGACCGATTCGACCAGGTTGAAAGAACCGGCTCCGCATGTGACACGATATCAGAATACTTGCATTATCTGAAATTAATAAAACACAAAAAGGAAAAGGCAAAGCAGTCAAAGGAGCAGTTACTTACTCTTCTATCCAATAAGGTCAGACAGAATGAACTGACAAATGGAAAGGATCATATCCGTTGTATCCGGGAAGAAGATCTCAATGATACGAATATCATATCCATCTTTGACTCCGCTCTCAGCAGGGCGATTGGAATCCGGCAGGATGAATTGACGGACGCTGTCATAATCGTACAAGTATATTATTTTGATGTGTTTAAGGATATCTCTTTTTACAATTTTATGTACAAAGGAGAGACATATAAGTATTTCACTTCGTCTGCCGGCCAAATCCGCAAGAAAAAAGCAATCTTTATGAAGGAGTCCGTATGGAATGCAATTGAGAAGACGGTGATGTGCGGACTGACAACAGATAAAATCAATGAAAAAGGGGGAAATAATGTCAATAAGCATCTGGCCTATATGGCTTTAACCAACTCGGCAACCGATGAATGGCCGGAATTTGACATTGACAAGTCCATTGTCATAGAAGATTTTGAAACAAAGGTATATGGCACCTTCGACTTTGTAGACGAAATGGATTATTCCATCACACGAAAAACAGATTATGTACCGATTCCTCATACAGATGG
>CAYYGS010000370.1:0-2584 GCA_964471335.1 uncultured Jutongia sp. | reverse complement strand
ATACAAAAGGCCGATTGCCTGCTTATACTCGCCATCCTCCGTATTCGGATCTCCCTGCCCGCGTACCGCAATATAATTCATACTCGGCACATCGACTATACCCGGTTTATTCTTAGGCATGTAAAATTCCTTATACTCTTTTTTATAATCAAATGCCATGTTTTACACCTCTCTCCTTCTGTCAGTAACCATTTTCCCATTATCCATTGCCTTATATCGGATTCCCTGCTATACTTGAATCAAAATCATTAGTTAAGACCACATTACTTATCACAACAAGTGTTTTTATTATAGCATATTATAGTATCAATAATCTATTGTCATTATGAACAATCAAAGGAGGTAAATCATATGAATAGAAAAGAAATAAAGAAGTTCATCGCTGCAGCACTGACAGCATGTCTGCTCTCCAGCGCACCAGTCATAACAGCAGACGCTCACCACGGCTCTGGTCATGACAGCCATCACAACAACACTCACGGCACCTATTGCAGCTATCATGACAATTATCATCAAAACAAATCAGACTGCAAAAAATACTGCTCGGTGCACAAAACTACCCACAACAACGGAAAAAAACATTGCTCTTATTGTAGTTACCACAAAAAATACCACACCAAAAAAACATGTTGTAAAAAAATTTGCTCTGTCCACAAGACAACACATATCCATGCAGAAAAAAATCACAACCATCACTAAAACAGTCCTTGTGGCTCCTTCCTGTCAGGCCATCAAATCAGCGCCTGCTGTCTGAAAGTCCTGAATATCAGACTGTAACAACTTTCCTTCCTCTGGATTATGAACCTGATCCGGCGCATCTGTCGGATCTGATATCTTCAGGCTCATTGTTGTCTGCATCCCCCCAATACGGGTAGTGACAATCAATACCCGGGAGCCATCCGGTTTTACAATAATCTGGGAATCGCTTGTCGATTCCTGCTTTTCCCGTCCAGAAACATCTGATGCCTGACAAGCTTCATCGGAGGCATCTGCATCCTGTCTGCCAATTCCGGGAAAAACTTCTCCCTGCGCCCCTCTTCCTGAGATATCCTTTTTCTTCGTTATGCTATATCCATTAAAATCAACCCATCTGCTTCCAAGACCTTGCACGTTCATACACAACCTTCTCTCCTTTTCCAAAAATGTAAACCTAATAATATTATCGGCTGTTTATGATCCCGGTTCAAGCAACATTGCAGAAAATTTTATCCCTCTGACTATCAATTATCTTTGATGACTGTTTTTCTCATAATAAAAGACATATTGCTGAATAATTCCGGCATTTTCCCCAAATAACTCAAAAGGAGAATTCCCTCCGCACTCTTCCTGGATTGCTCTTGAAATCCATATATCAACAGGCACACATGCTGTCCGTCCATACGCAAACAGACAGACGCAATTAGCTACCTTTTTGCCGACACCATAGACATTCTGAAGTTCCTGAAATAAATCCTCATCACGATATCCTGCAATTTCCTCCAAATTAAGCTGGCCGGAAATAACCTGCTTCACCGCATCTAATATGTATGGAGTCCGATACCCCAGACTGCAGCCATTTAAGCCCTCTGCCGACGCACCGCATAACTCTGTCGGCATGGGAAAAGTAAAAACAGTCTCATAATCTGTTGTAATTTCATGCCCATAGGTGACAGCAAGTGCCTCCACCGCCTTTGCAATTGCCGGAATGCTTTTTCGCTGCGAAATAATAAAAGTTACCAGCATTTCCCAGGGATCCTGCCTTAGAACACGAATCCCCCTACCGTACTCTATTGCCCTTTTCACAAATTCATGCTTGTCACATTCACTTCTGTAAATGCCTTCATAGTTTCGGCCTAAATCAAAATAATCATACCATATGTTTTCCCACTCCCAGGCGTCACAAGAGACATCAAATTTCTTTTCTTCTATCTGTTTCAAATAAATCACATGTTCCCCCATGATAAACCGAAACACACTGTCTTCAAACTCCTTTGCCCGGAAACATTGCCCGCTTGTTGCAATTTTAGCCAAATCAAAATCATCCTGTATCTCTATGACCATCTTCTCACTCTCGCTTCTAAATTATGTGTTAAATGTTTCTCTTTCGATCTAAAACATTCATCAATGTCCCTGTGTCATTTCACCTTCTATCCTTTTCTGCATATAATATAAAAACACGCGAGATTTGTGTAAGCTAATGAAATTCGCTTGCGCAAAAACGTGCGCAGAAATGAGGATTATTATGAAAAACAACTGTGCCAATCTTTATTTTTTATCAACTTTAGCCTGTCAGCTTGCAGAATGTCTGGATGAAAAAGCACTGGAAACCCTTTCTGCTGATCTAACTGTCCTTGGATATATGTTAGAGTCCTTGTTAACACATCAACAGGCATGTAACGATGATTAATATTTTTACCCCTTATAATTGGGGGTAAAAAACCGTAAAACAGGAATCCTCTTTACAATTTCATATATTAGAAATGTCACAATAAACGAAATCAGTACAATCAATGAAAATTGTCCTGCAACACCAACGGGCAATTTCAAGATGAAAAAACCCGTCACGACCAGAATGGGCATATGGAGAATGTAAACAGGGAAAGAG
>CAYYGS010000369.1:0-2588 GCA_964471335.1 uncultured Jutongia sp. | reverse complement strand
CTGCCTCTTCCTCCGTCAATCCCAGAGTCATCAGCTTAATAATCTGTTCCCCTGCAATCTTGCCGATCGCCGCCTCGTGAATCAGTGCCGCATCAATATCATTTGCTTCCAGCTGCGGTACCGCCAGAATTCTCGCATCATCCATAATGATTGCATCGCATTCCGTATGACCATTACATGCAGCATTTCCCACGACAATAGCATCAAATTTCTGGTAGGAAGCATCCCTCGCAACAGAGCGGGAAACCACATCAGCGCTCGCGTCTGCTCCATTCAGCTTCACCTCATAAATGCTCTCTGCCCTCTGGTCTCCATGCGTCATCAGCCGTTCCCGCACGACGAGGCTCGCTCCTGCTGCAAGTTCCGCCTTCGTATCGCGTATCGTAGAATCCACACCCTTGATCTGCACCATTTCCATCTCCATGGAGCTTCCTTTCTCCATGTAGACCTCCGTGACCGGATTTAATATGCGTTTGCCCTCCCCATCGCCTTCTCCATAATGCTTTTCCACATACTTTACACGGGCATTCCTGCCCACATAAAATCGATGAATTCCATCGTGTTCCGAGTCCTGCACACCACAATTATGAATACCGCACCCTGCTACAATCACAACATCACAGTCCTCGCCAATATAAAAATCATTGTAAACCGTCTCCTTGATCCCACTCTGACTCAGGACGACAGGAATATGCACACTCTCATTCCTTGTTCCCGGCTTGATTCGAATATCAATCCCACTGCCATCATCCTTTGAGACAATATCTATATTCGCCGTCGTATTCCGGCCTGCCATCTGACTGTTCGCGCGGATATTATAAGCTCCCTCCGGCACATCATGAAGGCCTGCCACCTCTTCCAATATCCTCTTCTGAATCTCGTCCATTATGCCTTCTGTCCTCCCTTCTGAAATCTGTCACAGGTACCTACAGCAGAAGCCGTTCCCAAAAGCCCCGGCAGGATCTTCTCCCTTGTTCCCTGCTGTGTAACCTCCCCATTTGCCAGAACGACAATCTCATCCGCAATATTCAGAATCCTTTCCTGATGAGATATAATAATAATAGAACCTGATATCTTCTCTCGCATCCTCTCAAAAACCTCAATCAAATTCTGAAAACTCCAGAGGTCGATTCCTGCCTCCGGCTCATCGAAAAGAGAAAGCCTCGTTCCCCTGGCAAGCACCGTCGCGATCTCAATCCTCTTTAACTCACCACCGGACAGGCTGCTGTTGACCTCCCGGTTAATATAATCCCTTGCACAAAGACCCACCTCAGACAGATACTGGCAGGCATCTGCCGCAGACAGCTCCCTGGCCGCCGCAATACGGATCAGGTCAAGCACCTGTATCCCCTTAAAACGCACAGGCTGCTGAAATGCATAGCTGATCCCTCTTTTTGCACGCTCTGTAATCGACTTGTCTGTGATATCCTCGCCGTCAAAATATATTTTACCGGATGTCGGCTGTTCAATCCCGGCAATCAGCTTCACCAGTGTAGACTTTCCACCGCCGTTCGGCCCGGTTATCACAACAAATTTATTTTCATCAAATTTCAGATTTATGTTCTTAATAATTTCCTTTTGTCCCTTATCCTCTTCCACCCCAAAGGACACATCTCTAAGTTCCAGCATGTCTTATTCCTCGCTTCCCTTTCATAATATCTCTATTCCGCCGCCTTAGTGAAACTTCATTCTTTTTAGCCTAGGATCAACTGCGTGATCTGCTCCGGCTCCGTCACAAAAGTCCTGCCTCCCCGGCTCCGCAAAAACTCCTTATCGCGAAATCCCCATTCTACAAGAATGCATGGCAGCTCCGCATTTTCTGCCGTTTCAAGATCAACCTCTGAATCACCGATATAGACTGTCTCCTTTCGGCTCACGCCCAGACGGCGCATCACCTCATTGACCGTGTCCGGCGCAGGTTTCCTTGCAATCCCCTCCCGCTCACCGATCGAGACAGAGAATAAACCATCAAAATACCGACGACTCAATTCCCTGACTGCTGCATCCGCCTTATTCGATACAACCGCCGTCTGACATCCCCCGCGCCGAAGAGCTGCGATCGTCTCCCTGATCCCATCATACGGTCTCGTCTTATCTGCACAATGGACCTGATAATATTGCATAAAATCTGCATGTACTCGGTCTGTTTCTGCGACTCAAATTCCCTCCGGCACCGCGCGCTCAATCAGGAGACGAATCCCGTTTCCCACAAAGCCGCGCACCTCATCAATACTCCGCTCAGGATAGCCCGACAGGGACAAAGCGGCATTCGTGCTGTCCGCCAAATCCTCCAGCGTATTTAAAATCGTCCCGTCCATGTCAAAAATAGCACAGCGATAACGCATCCTAATCCCTCCTGTCCATAAATCATATCATATCACAAAAGGAAAGAAAAGCAACTACGATCCGCTCTGTCAATTACCTACCCCAAAAAGTAACTTCAGACAGGATAATCCCTGCTTATCCGTCATAAATTCAACAGTTCTTCCATTCTGCCGCCAGTATTTTACACCTATCATTTTGGAAAGCGCGCGGGAAGGCGGTGTCGGTCTGATGGAGACGCTTAGACTTTGATGGATGTCTTTGCC
>CAYYGS010000368.1:0-2602 GCA_964471335.1 uncultured Jutongia sp. | reverse complement strand
AGCTCAAATTTCATTTTGGAAAAGAAACCAAGTCTTTTAAAAAAATTTGTTTGCCGTGTCTACCTCCTTATTCAGATTCAGGATACTCTTAACGTGCGCATTCTCGCCGCTGGGCAGTGATACGATCTCATCTCCCTTGGAGATCTCACCCACCTCGATCTGTCCCTGAAATCCACGGAACGTATGATCCGGACGGCTCACACGCTGAATCGGAAGAACAAAGCCCTTCTCATCACTGTGATCTGTTATGTCAATCGTCTCCAGATAATTCTGGAGAGAACCACCATGGTACCACGGCGTTCTGGGAGAATTACTCGTAATGTTATCTCCCACCGTAGCAGAAACCGGTATGATATGCATCGTCTCAAATTCATACTCTGCCGTCATTCTCTTAATCTGCTTCTCAATATTGTGGAATTCACTCTCATCATAATCAATCAAATCCATCTTATTGACAGCATATACCACATGATGGATACCCATCAGTGCACAGATCCTCGTATGGCGCTTTGTCTGTACCAGGACACCCTTTGATGCATCCACCAGGATTACCGCCAGATCGGCGAAGGATGCTCCTACCGCCATATTTCTCGTATATTCCTCGTGACCCGGTGTATCTGCCACGATGAAGCTGCGTCGCTCCGTTGTAAAATAACGGTACGCCACATCGATCGTGATACCCTGCTCACGTTCTGCCATCAGACCATCCAAAAGCAGGGAATAGTCAATCTCTCCTCCCGTGCTTCCGACCTTACTGTCAAGCTCCAGGGCCTTTTCCTGATCAGCAAAAATTAACTTTGCATCATACAGCATATGCCCGATTAATGTAGATTTTCCATCATCTACACTGCCACATGTGATAAATTTCAGTAAACTCTGCATCTTAGAAATACCCCTCTCTCTTTCTTCTTTCCATGCTGCCGGCCGCCTCGTTATCAATCACCCGGCTGGTACGTTCGGAAGATACTGCACTTAATGTTTCTTCAATAATAGTATCTAATGTATCGGCGTCTGACTCCACACCGCCCGTCAGCGGATAGCACCCCAGTGTACGGAAGCGAACCTTTTTCATCACCGGCTCCTCTCCCGGCTCCAGACGCATTCTGTCATCATCGACCATGATAATATTTCCGTCGCGGTATACGACCGGACGTTCCTTCGCATAATAAAGAGAAGGAATCTCTATATTCTCCTGGCGGATATACTGCCAGATATCCTTTTCTGTCCAGTTGGACAGCGGGAACACGCGAACCTCTTCCCCCTTGAATATCTTGGTATTATATAATTTCCACATTTCAGGACGCTGGTTTTTCGGATCCCATCCGTGAGAAGAATTACGGAAGGAGAAAATCCTCTCTTTGGCACGCGATTTCTCCTCAGCGCGCCGGCCGCCGCCGAATGCTGCCGTAAATTCATATTTGTCGAGCGCCTGCTTGAGTGCCTGCGTTTTCATGATATCCGTATAAGCGGAGCCGTGATCAAAAGGATTAATCCCCTGTGATGCTCCCTCCTCGTTCGTGTAGACAAGCATTTCCAGACCGTATTTTTCTGCTATTGCATCACGGAATTCAATCATTTCGCGGAATTTCCATGTCGTATCCACATGAAGAAAAGGAAAGGGTGGCTTCTCCGGATAAAACGCCTTTAATGCCAGGTGAAGCATCACAGAGCTGTCCTTTCCAATCGAATACAACATAACCGGCTTTTCACATTCCGCAGCTACTTCGCGGATAATATAAATCGCTTCCGCTTCTAATTCTTCCAAATGTGTCAACACATCCATAACATTCCTCCTGCAAAATATTATTAGAATTCTTTTTATAACATTACATGATACTTTGACAGAAAAATGGCAATTTGTCAATTGTTTCCAAGCGTGAGCAGGATAGCGAAAGTTTTTCTAATAGAATTCAAGTGTCAAAAGCCTATTAGAGAAAAAACCGCTACTATCAATGCATTTCCTGATAATAGCGGTTCTGGCTCATCTTATCCATCACAGCGACATATATTACTCCACAGATAATCGTCCATACAGACACTATCCTTCGATCGCAATAAATCTCTTCTCTTCTGCCTTTGGCAGTTCTTCTTTCTTCGGTATCTGCATATGGAGTACGCCATTCTCAAATTTCGCCTTGATATCCTCCTCTGTAACATGATCTCCTATATAGAAAGTTCTGCTACAGGAGCCAAAATATCTCTCTCTGCAGATATATTTTTCTGTCTCATCCTCACTTTCCTGCTCCGAATCAGAACTTGCCTGAACAGTCAGATATCCATTCTTTAACTCCGCTTTGACATCTTCCTTTTTTACACCCGGCAGATTGATCGAAATGTCATATCCCTGCGAGGTATCTTTAATATCTGTCTTCATCATTTCATTCACCGAATGACGCACATGAGCAAATGGTTGCGTAAAGGAACGGTCAAAAAAGTCATCAAATAAATCTCTTCCAAAAATACTAGGTGTCATCAACATAAAGCATCTCTCCCTTCTTAAAATCATGCCATTGTTTTATGAAAGCAGTTTGAATATTCTGCATAGTTGCATTTCTGCAACTATTTTTCATATTCTTCCCTGTTTCTAAAATAGTTATACCAC
>CAYYGS010000367.1:0-2626 GCA_964471335.1 uncultured Jutongia sp. | reverse complement strand
CCGGTCTTATCGACTGCAAACGCTGAATAATCTTTGCATAGTATCCAACAAATGTCGGCTTGTTTTTAGTATAATCAGCTCTGTTTATATCCTTTGCCGCATCTCCCACTTCGCTGCCGTAAGTCTCCTCAAAACGAGTTGGATTGAGAAGATCGTTTACACCAAGCGCGATAATATATGCTTGCTTTGCGTTATCTTCATCAAACAATCGGTTAATATTCTCAGTCTGACTGTTTTTTTCATTCGCTTCATCATACACCTGCTGTGCTGTCATGCCGCCGCGGGAAAAGTTTGTCATTTCAATCCCTGTTATCCGCTCAATCTGTTTGCCCCATGAATACTCATAACAGTCCCAGTAGCCCTTTTCACCGTTTATGTCACATTCAAATTCGCCGCTTGAAAGGCTATCACCTATGCAGCCTATATGATGAAATATATTCATCATTCCGCCGTCTCTTATGATTTTTGACAATGGTTGTTCTATCATTACTTAATCCTCCATATATTCTATATCCGTAATATCCATGATTGCTGTCGCAAGATTTCCATCCGATTTATCTCTATCATAATTAAATACTCAAGTAAATTATATATTTCTCATTATAAATTCTGCTACAGTATCCTGTATTTCTTCAGAGCTCGGTGAAGGAGCTATTCCGTCATGCATCACCTCAAAACAGTGTCCTCCGCCAAGCGACAAAACAAGCTCTGCTTTCACTTCATTTTCAAGCAGCTTTTCATATAGCAGCTCTGACGAATTACAGTATACCAGTCTGTCACTTGTACCGGCACACAGCATCGTCGGAGGACATTCCATTGCTGCATAACTATACGGACTTGTTTTTATTCTTTCCTCCTCGGTATCACATCCTCTGTACGCATGGTCTGCATTTAATCCGAGTGTGGGCGGCTCTGTCTTATACATTATACAGGGTGGGCTTAGCACAGCCGCCGCTGTTACGTTAAATTCATCGTTTAAAACAGAATTCTTTATAAACATATCATGAGGTGCATATGCTATCATTAATCCAAGATGACCGCCGGCTGAATGCCCCGTTATGCCGATTCTGTTATCGTCTATTCTGAGCTGTTCTTTAAAATGCGCGATATATCTTACGGCATCAAAGCAATCAGATATAATATCCTCCATAACAACACCTTGCTCATCAGTTACACGATAGTCGATGCTTACAACGGCAATGCCTTCTCTTCGCAGCGTATTGACCGCATTCTTCACAAGGTCAATCATATCCGAACGCTTTTCAAAATGCCAGCCGCCGCCCGGAATCAACAGCCATACCGGCGCATATTCATATTTACGGATAGTTGGCGGTAGAAAGGTCAGTTCAATTTGTCTTTCTCCGACTGACTTGTATATCAACGATTGTTCGCTGTTATTTAACGGTTTATCATAATACATGAGTTCGACCTCCTGACCTTTATTTATCAGTTTCATATGCAAGCATGAACAAGGTGAGCCCCTGTCCATATAAAGCGCAGCCGGTTCTGATTGAAAAATAGTCCTCAAGCGTCGGCATTACCGGTGTACCGGTTGAAACGCAATTCACGCTTCCGTCTTCACTTGTAACACTTCTTACATATGCTGCTGCCTTTTCAGCTGACACCAAAAATTTCTGCGGCAGGAATCCGCGTTGGATACCGAAAAACATACCTGCTGAAATGCCTGCTGTCGCAGATGCCTCACAATATGATTCCGGTTTATCAAGTACTGTTGAATAACCCCCGTTTTCATGCTGGCATTTTACCAATGCCTCAGCATGCGCCAAAAGAGAACTGCACACAAAGTCTCTTTCTTCAAAATCATCATTCAGTTCAGCTAAAATTAATTCAGTTGCAAGAATCACCCATGCATTCGCACGCGCCCATCTTGCGGCGGACATATGATTTTTCGCCGCTCCGTTCCAGCCGTGTAAATACAGTCCGCTATCTTTGTCATGCAAAACCTTATGATGTACCGCAAGCTACCTTGCAGCAAAATCTGCGTACGCTTTGTTACCGGTTATTCTGCCCCATCGCGCGATGAACAGTACTGCCATGAACAATGTGTCTGCCCACATCTGGTCATGGAATTCCGCATCCTCCGTTACAGTGTGCTCAAGACCACCGTCAACTGTGAGCGGCGCCTCTTCAATAAGCCATTTTGCTGCCGTCTCACACACATTCTTATATTCATCATTTCCCGTAAGCTCATATAATCCCGCTACCATTACAAGCGGTGCGCTTGAATTAACAGTGCGCTGCCTATCGGCTTCCATTAAATGTCTGTCACACCAACCCTTTAAATAATCAAGTATTTCTTCATTGTCTGCTTTTTTATAAACCGCAGCCGCACCGGCAAGAAACACACCCGGATTCCAATCAAAGCTCTCCGCGTTAAACTCCCAAGAGCTGTCCGAGCTTGATGCAACTTTCTTAAAAATCTTCAAATATAAATCATCCTGCATAATTTAACATTTATCCTCCTTTTTCCGGTTTTTTGACAATATGACCACTTGTATTTTAAATACAAGTGGTCATATTTCATTCATTTGTTATATAAATTGGGCATACATCTTTAATTTATTTAAAAGAAAGGGAGAGAGTATTCACATGAATTCAAATAATT
>CAYYGS010000366.1:0-2628 GCA_964471335.1 uncultured Jutongia sp. | reverse complement strand
GGTGTGATTTTGCGGCAAGGCATGAAAATCTGAAAATAGAGATACGGACAAAGTGCGCCAATCAATCTTTTGTCCGGAACATTACGCCGTCGCCCGGTGTGATCTACGCGTTTACCTTATCGCCCCATAGGGTTATAGAAGCCTTTGAACATCATACATCTTCCCTTGAGGAAAGATTGTCCTGCGCGGCAGAGTTGATCGGAAAGGGTTGTCCTGTGCGGCTTTGTTTTGATCCCATGATCTATCTGCCTGACTGGAAACAGTGTTATGGAGAAATGTTAGGGCAGGTATATGACGCCATAGATTTTGAAAAAATTGTGGATGTCAGTGTGGGAACCTTTCGTATTTCGCAGGATTACTTAAAGAATATGAGAAAACAGGAACCGGAATCAGCGGTGGTCTGGTTCCCTTTTCAAAGGGAAAAGGGTTACTGTCATTATCCGGATGCTTTGATGGAGCAGATGGAGGCTTTTCTGACAGAGAGCTTAGAAGCAAAAATTTCAGGGGAGAAGATATTTCGATGGAAAGAGTAGAGAAGGAAGCGGCAGTGGTAACCGGAGCGTCCTCCGGCATAGGATACGCGATCAGCAGGAAATTAAGTGCGCTGGGGTATGAGGTGTTTGGTTTCGGAAGGAATTTCGGAAAGGCAGAGTGGAAGGAAGAGGACAATGTACATCCGATAGTCTGTGATGTGCTGGATACGGAAAAATTATGCGCCTGTGTCAGGCAGATCACGGCGCAGCATCAGGTGCGCATACTGGTGAATAATGCAGGAGTGGGATATTATGGACTTCACGAGGAATTGAGTCCGAGGAAGATTAAGGAGCTTGTGCGGACCAATCTGGAAGCGCCAATGATCCTTACCCAGCAGCTTTTGCGGCATTTAAAGAAAAATGCAGGCTATGTGATCAACATTTCCTCTGTGACGGCAGACAAATCCAATCCCCATGGATGCGCCTACGGCGCCACGAAAGCAGGGCTTGCCAGCTTCTCCCACAGTCTCTTTGACGAGGCGCGGAAATATGGGGTAAAAGTAGTAACGATCTTTCCGGATATGACACAGACGAATCTCTACCGCAATGCGGATTTCAGGGAAGGAGACGGGACAGAAACATATCTTCTTCCACAGGAGGTTGCGGAGGCGGTGGAATATATCTTAAGCCAGCGGGAAGGAATGGTCGTCACCGATATTACGCTGAAGCCGCAGAAACATAGTATTAAAAGGAAATGATAGCAAAGTAAAACAAAGAGGAACAGAGTGATATTTAACTACTGAATTGTAACACCTGGTATAATAAATTATAATATATGAATTAGTTCCGCTTTTCATCAATGCTATAAAGTGCTATAATGAATTTTGAGGGACAATATTGACCGTAATGCCTATAAACGGTATATGTTGAGAAGGTGTGTCTCTTGAGTAACCGAAATTCAAAACTGGATGTATATGTCAATATCGGTGCAGATGTAGAGGACTATTATAAGAGTAAGAATTCAGAACACTAAGGAGAAATGAGGATTGATTATGGCGGATGTGTATTTTTCAAATGGTAATAAGTTGTTACCAAGTACTGATAAATATGTTGTGAGAATTTTTAATTTACCAGCAATATCTATTAGAGATTCAGAGGGCAATATTGATAAGTCTTGTCCTAATATTTGTCTTGAGGCACCTGACATTTGTAAAGAGATATGTTATGCGTATAAGAGGCAGAGTGGACGGGAAAAAATTGTGTACGGTAGAAGAAAGGCTAATTATGATGCGACACTTGAAACTACTTTCGTTCAAACAGTTATTAAGAAGATTGAAAGCACATTGAAATATTATAAAAATAAGGATGTCAAAATAATTTATCGTATTCACGAAAGCGGTGATTTTTATCATATCGATTACCTTCATAAGTGGGTGCAGATATCGGATCATTTTCAGAATGATATCAATGTCATCTTTGTGGCATATACGAAGAATATCGAATTGCTGTACGAATATTTGATAAGGGAAAATAAATCATTAAACGAGATTAATATTAAGTTTAAGTACAGTGTGATGGAATTCTCTGATTTTGAAGGGAAAAACTATTCAAAGACATCAGATTTTCCTAAAAAGGTTTCATTGGCAAATGAATTAAAAAATCAAGGTCTAACATTCTATACTCTATATGCAGATGAAAAAGATTTGCCATCAGAAACAGAAGAGGTTAAACAATGTGTTTTAGGAAAGGAAAATGAGACATGTGCTACCTGTAAAATGAAGTGTTATTTAGAGAATGTAGATATTGTTTCTGTTGCAAGATTATGAATACTTGAAGAGAATTGAATCATCTAAAGAATAGCCACATTTTCCTTTATAATGTGTTTTAGCAAATTTTTTATACATCAAAGTATCCTATACGTTATTTTTTTGTAAAAAAGTTGTAAAGCAATAAAATAATTTGTATTAGGAGAAATACTAATGAGGAGAGTTCGAATGGAATTTGAAACGGTTGTTTTACGATTTAGGGATTTAGTTACTGAAAATGGTGCTACTATAGTTAGACATCAAGATATGATTGCTAAAAAGGGATATGTCTGGTGGGGGTGGTGGAATAAGGGAAATGAGAAAGTTCCCTTTGAAGAATTCTGTGTGTT
>CAYYGS010000365.1:0-2632 GCA_964471335.1 uncultured Jutongia sp. | reverse complement strand
ATTTCTATGGAGGATTTGGTTCCATATGAAAATACGGTTATCACTATGACAAAATTAGGATATATTAAGAGAATGACAGATGACAACTTTAAGAGTCAGCATCGTGGCGGTAAGGGAATTAAGGGAATGCAGACCATAGAAGATGACTACTTAGAGAAGATGATTATGTCAACGACACATCATTATATTATGTTCTTTACCAATAAAGGACGTGTATATCGTCTGAAAGCATATGAAATTCCGGAATCAGGCAGAATGGCAAGGGGAATGGCGATTATTAACCTTCTGCAGTTACTGCCGGATGAGAAGATAACCGCTATGATTCCGATTCGTGAATATGTAGAAAATCGATATCTTTTTATGGCAACCAAAAAAGGTCTTGTCAAGAAGACACCTATTTCTGAATTTGTAAATATCAGAAAAACAGGTTTGCAGGCGATTAATCTTCAGGAAGATGATGAATTAATTGAGGTTAAAGTTACTGATTTGAAAAAGGATATCTTTTTGGTATCAAAGCATGGACAGTGTATACGGTTTGATGAAAATGATGTTCGTCCAACCAGAAGAATGTCTATGGGTGTAATTGGCATGAATCTTTCTTATGATGATGAAGTAATCGGTATGCAGTTAGATACCCAGGGAAAATATCTGCTTCTTGTATCAGAGTATGGAATGGGCAAGAGAACAGAAATTACCGAGTTCACAAGGCAGTATCGCGGAGGAAAAGGCATAAAATGTTATAAAATTATGGAAAAAACCGGAAATGTAGTCAGTGTGAAAGCTGTTAATGATGATAATGAGATTATGATTATTACCACAGAAGGAATCATTATTCAGTTAAGGGTTTCTGAGGTTTCAAATCGCGGCCGTATTACTTCTGGTGTTAAATTAATTGATTTGGATTCAGATAAGGAAATTGTTGTGGCAAGTATAACAAGGGTAAGAGATACTATTCCGGAGAATCCGGAAAGGAGTGAAGGATGAGAACGGTTTCTACGCAGGAAATCACTAAAAATATAAAGGAAATGTGCATCGAAGCTAATTATGAACTTTCAGAAGATGTTAAAAATGCCATATTTGAGAAAGAAAAAACAGAGTCTAATCAGTTGGGCAGGCAGATTTTATTACAATTAGAAGAAAATATGGATATTGCAAAGAATGAAAATATTCCGATTTGCCAGGATACGGGAATGGCTGTAGTTTTCATCAAAGTTGGCCAGGATGTTCATATTGAAGGTGGAAGTTTAGAAGATGCAATCAATGAAGGAATACGCCAGGGCTACACAGAGGGATATCTCCGTAAATCAGTAGTCAGGGATCCTATTGACCGCGTTAATACAAAAGACAATACTCCGGGAGTAATTCATTATGAAATTGTTTCGGGAGATAAAGTAGAAATTACTGTAGCACCAAAAGGTTTTGGAAGTGAAAATATGAGCCGCGTCTTTATGTTAAAACCTGCAGACGGAATTGAGGGTGTCAAAGATGCTATTTTAGAGACCGTAAAATCAGCAGGGCCTAATGCCTGCCCTCCGGTTGTGATTGGTGTTGGAATTGGAGGAACATTTGAAAAATGTACATTGTTGGCAAAGAAAGCACTGACACGCGAAATCGGCTCACATAATTCTATTCCTTATGTAAAGGAATTAGAAGAAGAAATGTTGGAAAAGATTAATCAAATTGGACTTGGGCCGGGAGGACTTGGAGGAGATACCACATCCCTTGGAATTAACATTGAGACTTATCCAACTCATATAGCAGGTTTACCTGTGGCAATTAATATGTGTTGTCATGTTAACCGTCATACGAGTAGAGTGATTTAGGAGTGAGGAAAAGCAATTGGAAAAATATATTACAACGCCATTAACAGATGAAAAAGTGTCGGATTTAAAAGCAGGGGATTATGTTTATCTTACAGGAACAATCTATACTGCCAGAGATGCGGCGCATAAGCGGATTTATGAGGCAATGCAGAAAGGTGAAGAAATTCCTCTTGAGTTGCAGGACAATATTATCTATTATCTTGGTCCATCTCCGGCAAGGGAGGGACAGGTAATCGGTTCTGCGGGACCAACGACCAGCAGCCGTATGGATAAATATACTCCGCTATTATTGAATCATGGATTAAAGGGAATGATTGGAAAGGGAAGAAGATCTCAGGAAGTAATTGATTCAATGCATGAGAATAATGCTGTCTATTTTGCTGCAATAGGCGGTGCAGGTGCCTTGCTTTCAAAATGTATCAAAAAATCAGAGATAATAGCATATGAAGATTTTGGTACTGAGGCGATACGTAAACTGGAAGTAAACAACCTTCCAGTTATCGTTGTAATAGATAATGAAAAGAGAAATATGTATGATGAAGCATTAAAATGTATATAATAAATGGAAGATAAGTTACTATTCAAGGCTAATTTTTGCATATTGATTAAAACGGCCATGAATAGTAACAATGATAAGGAAAAATTTTCAAAAAAATAAAAAAATATGTTGACATTAATACAAAATGTTGATATACTAGAACGTGCTTGACAGTCAAAACAGCAACTGTTAAAGCTATTGGAGAAATACTCAAGAGGCTGAAGAGGCGCCCCTGCTAAGGGTGTAGGTCGTTCACGCGGCGCGAGGGTTC
>CAYYGS010000364.1:1595-2632 GCA_964471335.1 uncultured Jutongia sp. | reverse complement strand
AAAGTCTAAAAAATTAAATATTATCGACACGTCGTTTAGTGTTTCTACAAAATACGGGTGCTTCTACGAAGATCAGTTTATCGGAACGGGCGACTATACATTAGATACCGTAAATATAAAAACCGGAGAAGCAGACAGATTGGCAGACTTTTATGGGAAAAAGAGGGCGTATGCACAAGTGACAAGTGTATATGTCCATAACGGAGTTTTGTATTATGGACTGCTGGCGTTAAAGGAAAAGGATAAGAAATATACCGGGTTGTGGAAGCTTGATTTATCTACCAGAAAATCAAGTAAAATCACAGACGGGGAAGTATGGGACATAGATTTTGTAGGCGATACCTGTTATATGAATGATACACATATCGATATATAAAATATTATGATGCCAGGGTCAAAGCCCCTTCCCGCCGATTACGCAGACCGATACAGAATCTCATCAATACACGCCTTCAGCTCATCCAGATCAAAATAAATATCATCTAAATCCGGTGATAATGTATCATCCTTCTGCCCCATGAAATCACCGGAAAAGACAATATGTTTCCTTTTCTTATCGAATTCTGCCTCCTCCATCTCCGTATATTTTAAAAATACCTTTTCAAAGGCATAATCAAACGCAATACCCTCCCCTGTAAAAAGCAATCCGTCCTTTCCATTGCCTAAAAATGAGGTGTCAATGAACGCCACAACATCCTCCCATTTCACCTGCATCGCATA
The DNA here is from genome assembly GCA_964471335.1 of uncultured Jutongia sp. Taxonomy (GTDB): domain Bacteria; phylum Bacillota; class Clostridia; order Lachnospirales; family Lachnospiraceae; genus Jutongia. Next base: position 1,912 of record CAYYGS010000364.1, on the reverse strand, counting down.
TGTCGCCAACGCATTTTCTAATTTTTTCTTCGTCCCATGATCAAGAGTTCGGTTTTTCACAACATAAGCGACGGCCGTATCGGAAGAATTTATCACCTTTTCTACCCGTTCACAGATGATATCCTCTATCTCCTGCCGGAGGGACTGCTCCCTGTCATATCCATTATATAAGGCCAGAAGCTTCCTTATTAGACGTTTCAAGGGGCGGATCAGGGCTCTGCCGCGTGCATCCCGCCTGACCACACATGTCCGCGCCTCCTCTATGTCGGATTCCTCTACCGTGCATTCTTCATCGCTGCACAACTGATAACCGTGAC
>CAYYGS010000364.1:0-1585 GCA_964471335.1 uncultured Jutongia sp. | reverse complement strand
AATGATATCCAACTGCTCGCGATTCACCTCCACATCACAGATAACGTCATACTAAATATATTTATATGCCTTCTCTTCCCGCACAAAGAGCGCGTCCCAGGTAAATATCAGGAAGTGCTCTCCCGTATCATCGTCCTGAAGCCCCTCCACAAAATCATAACGCTCCTTCTCAAAATCCTCCTCAGATTCCCGAATATAAGAGGCCAGCTTTGGATTATTGATCTCTTCCTTTTCTAATGCCCTTTTATACTCATCAGTCTGCATACACGAAACCGTAGAAATCGGATTGGCACCGCCCTTCTCCTTCCAATGCAATGCTTTAGAAGAGACTGCCATGCTGCATTCAATCAATTCCCACAAAACAATTGTTCTCGCTGCATCCTTTTTATTCATATCTGTAACCATGCCTTTCGTGTACCTACAGGCTCCGGGCCGCAGGCTGCCTTCATTCCTGCCCTCTATTATACTATATCCTGTCATAAAATCACAATACTTATCATCAGGTTCAAAAATACTGGCGGCAGATTGGAAGAACCTCTAAACTTTTGACGGATAAGCAGAGATTATCCTATAACCTGACGACAGCATCCGGATCCCGTGGATCATAACCAATATAAAGGATTGTCTTGACATGCAATTTCCGATTAACCAGAAAAGCCTTTAACAGCACAAAACCGCTTTTTTCATCATAATATCTGGCCGCATAAAAACATGTCTTCTGTCCATAGACGCCCAGATTTTCCAATGACGGATATTTCCTTTGAAGCTCCCGACGACTGGAATGAAAAGTAATTCCCCTGTTATATTTTGCCGCCCCTCTCATCGCCTTTTTGCCGGAAAATTTGCATACCCAATAATTGCCTGATGTATTTTGGCGCACAAAGTCTACGAAATTGGTATAAGAATTTTTATTATACGTAAACGCCGGGAGATCATACTCCCTGAAATTGATTTTCGTGTCTTCCACAGGCGCTTCACCCTTTTTCCCGATGGATTGATTTCCTCCGATTATGATCCGAAAAGACTTTTTCGTTCCCTTTCTATTATATTGAACCGTTCCCGCCTTTTTGCAGATCAGAGTGATTTTGCTGCCCGACACCGTATACTCATTTCCAGCCGAAGATATCATTTCGATCTTTCCCTTTCCCGGATCCTGAAATGTTCTGGGCTCTCCTGCGGCCACATAGTAATATCCCAAATCTCTTGTCTGATCAGCCTGCGTTACGGCATTCCGTGTTGTCGGCACAGCACCGGACAGCAGCGACACCGCCAGAGCCGCCGCCAGGACAACGACTTTATAATAACAGCGCTTGGTTTGCGCAAGAACTCCCTTGTATGCAGCACGCTCTGCCGCTGGAAAATGCTGCTCCCGCTTTGTCGCTGTCAGTTTCACATCTCTTCCCCCTCGTACATCCAATGAACTGATTCGTGTATATTATACTATATTGTGGATATAATCACAATGTCCATTTTCACAACATTCTCCTATAATCTAATCAGTATCTATTGGTGTAAAATGCCACATATGCGGCGGAATGAGAGGAAATATGATTAGCTATGAACCTCTTTGGTCAACCATGAAACA
>CAYYGS010000363.1:0-2639 GCA_964471335.1 uncultured Jutongia sp. | reverse complement strand
AATCCAAACCGGACGGATACATATTGAAGCCGCCGGATGAAGAGCGGATTTTTGAGACGATTGAGGAAATTTTGGGAGGTAACAGGCAATGAAACGAAAGGCAGGGAGGATTTATATGAAAAGAAAGATGAAACAATGGCTGGCACTGGGGGTAACAGGTGCTCTTCTGGTTGGTATGCTGTCTGTCGGAAACCAATCCGTCAGTAAGGCGGCAGACGTATCTGTCATGGAAGATGCCGAAGAGCAGGTGATATATGATGCGGCAGAGTTTGATGTGTTTGCGGAACGGACAAAGGAAGAAGTCGGACGCAGATACGGCGAGGCAATGTATGCAGGGGAGAGTTATGTCAATGGTGAAAGCAGCACTTATTATGAAACAGCGTGTTCGCTGGAGAATCCTTATGCTGCAGGAAAGCTGACGGAGGATACCCATAATACTATGACAGCAATGACAGAGTTTTACCGCTGGCTGGTAGGGGTAAAACCATTACAGGCAGTCTCAGAACATTCCGATAAATTACAGGCGGAGGCATTGGTTCGGAATTTTGAGTTTAACCATACCATATCAGATTACAGTAAACCGGATGATATGTCGCAGGAATTCTGGAATTATGGAGCAAAAGATTATATCCATACGATTCTGGCGAGATATTCCACTCCTCGAAATGCCATTACAAGCTGGATGAATGAAGGATATTCCTCTTACTATGGATGGGATACGGTAGGACACCGCTATGCGCTGATTGGCGCGACCGTTTCAGATGTCCAGTTTGGTTATGCAGGAAGCATTGCCATCGGTCAGGAAAAAGCCTATGACAATACCATGGAAAATCCGTTCAGTGCTTTTCCGGCGCCGGGATATATGCCGACGGATCTGGTGCGCAGCAGCAGTTCGGCATGGAGCATACAGATAAACAGAAACCAGATTGCCGTTGAAGATAGAAGTGGTGTGGTGGTAAAGGTCACAAATACAGATACTGCAGAGAGCTATGAATGTACTACGGCAAATGGGAATCTGCAGGCATCAGAATATAGCTCACAGCTTGTATTTGTGCAGCCGGTTCCGGTATCGGGAAATCGTTATACGGGAAGTTACCGGGTGGATGTAACCGGGCTGACGGATGTGGAAACCGGCAGGGCGGCATCAATTACCTATACGACAGAATTTTTTGATCCGATGGATTACACGCCTTCTTATGTGAAGACTGTGACGGCAGATAGAATTGAAAAATATATTATATTTACGAGCACTGCTACTACAGAAAATCTAAATAAGATCGCCTATGCGCTGCCGGATGAAGTGACAGTTGTTGCCGAAAACGGCAGGACAGCACAGGTTCCGGTGATGGGAAAATGGATTTTGAATGAGGAGAAGCAGTGCTGGGAAAACGAGGCAGATGAAACGAAGCTTCCGTCTGATATTACGGACAGGGAGAATGTGCTGAAAAGGTGCGCGATTTATTACGAAATTTCAGAGAATCCTTATGATTCCTATAATACTCTGAACATCTATCCCAGCGTGGCAAAGGTGGGAGATCAGGCGCAGATGCGTGTATTTCTGTCGCTGATATCGGCAGATTCCAGTGCTATCTTCCAGCTTGTGCCACAGGAAGACGGAAGCTATATCGGCAGCAAGAAATATGATTCCCGTACTTCAGCAGAATTGGAAGTGACGAGTGGTGGAGACCATATGTATACAATTCCATCCCTGCAAAAGAGCGATGAGGGAGAATATTTTTCTATCTTTTATGATTCATCGGACACCTGTGCTTATGTCAGTACACAAATCCGGACACTGACGGTTCAGGATGATTCCCAGTCAGGAGGTGATCCGCAGCAGACGCCGGGTGCTACACCGGGAGAGAGTACTTCGATACCGGGATCTTCAGAGACACCGGGTGCTACGCCGGGAGGGAGTACATCAACGCCGGGATCATCTGCTGCGCCGGATGTCACACCGGGAGAGGGTACATCAACACCGGGATCTTCAGATACGCCGGATGTTACACCAGGATCTTCCGCTGCGCCGGATGCCACACCGGGAGGGGGTGCATCAACACCGGGATCTTCAGAGGCACCGAGTGTTACACCGGGTGCAGGGAGTATGTCATCCCCGAAACCTTCTGTTACTCCAGATGGTAGTTCCGACAATCAGACAGGAAATGCCATTCCCAAAGTGGCAAAAGTCAGCCAGTTGAAAGGGATGATAAAAACAGAGGGAAAAAAGAAAGAACTGGAACTGACATGGAAAAAAGTATCCGGGGCAAGTGGATATCAGATGCAGTTTAGTACCAAAAAAAGTTTTAAGGGTGCAAAGAAAATTTCAATCAAAAAGAGTAAGAGCAACTATAATATTTCCAAATGGAAAGCGGGAAAGAAATATTATGTTCGTATCCGTGCCTATCAGTTGTATCAAACGCAGAGCGGCGAAATAAAGAAAGCATATGGGAAATGGACGGTGAAGAGAATACACGGATAAGAAGAAAGTTTATGGAAAATGGAAGAAGGCTTTATTAGAAAAGATTTAAATGTGTTGACTATTTTCTTAAATATGGTATTATACTATTAGTGGTGAGTCCTACCGTAAAGTGGACTGCTAAAAGCGTTAGCAACTCTAATGGAGTTACTACACAAATGGC
>CAYYGS010000362.1:0-2642 GCA_964471335.1 uncultured Jutongia sp. | reverse complement strand
GATATATGATACGTATTAGCTCATAACAGTGGGAGGGATCAATCTCAAGGGAGATCTTTTATCGGTGATGAGTGTCTATATTGCAGATTATTTTATCATAGGCTTCCGCATTATTCTGCCAATTTTTTCCTGCATTCTCGTGATCAATATTGTTCTGGGAATTCTGGCCAAGGTAGCGCCACAGATGAATATGTTCGTGATTGGTATGCAGTTAAAGGTATTTGTGGGGCTGTTTCTATTGTTTGTCGTCATGGGATTTCTGCCAAGTGTTTCTGATTTTCTGTTTGAGGAGATGCAGACGCTCACAAAATTATTTGTGCAGATTATGTCCTCGTGATTGCACTTTTTGGGCAAATGGTTTATAGTATAACTATGCGGAGTTTTTTATGATATTTCGCCATAGGACGGAAAGCTGGGGAATGAAATGGACTTGAGAGATACCTATTACATTTCATATGATTTGCAGCTCTTTGCGAAAGATGGCCCGGATGGGGAAAAAACAGAGGAGCCAACGCCGAAGAAGCTGGAGGATGCCCGCAAGAAGGGGCAGACGATGAAAAGCCAGGATGTGACGACGGCGGCGACACTGCTGGTGTTTTTTGTCCTGCTAAAGTTTCTGACCCCTTTTATCGGAGGCCGGTTTATGAATGATTTTCCGGCTACGGTCGGGAGGCTTGCTGATTTCAGTTCGCAGGAGTTTACGGTTAACCGTGCCTGTTCCATTTTGGGAGAAGCGCTGAAGCAAATCATTATTATCTGTCTGCCCTTTTTTGTGGTGAGCTATGTCGTGACAGTAGTCTCGATCCTGGTTCAGGTAAAGTGGAAGGTATCGACAGAACCGATGAAGCCCAAGTTTGATAAGTTTAACCCGGTTCAGGGTATGAAGCGTCTTTTTTCTAAGGACAAGCTGATGGATCTGTTTAAGTCTCTGGCAAAGCTGACAGTTTTATTATATGTAGTATACAGCTATTTGAAGAATCAGTGGACGACAGTTTTTGACATGTACCATTATAGTCTGGGGCAGGCTCTGGAGATTATTGGAAATGTTGTGGTGGATATCGGCCTTCGCATCAGTCTCTGCTTTGTTGCGATTGCAGTGATTGACTTCTTCTATCAGAAGTGGAAGTTTCATCAGGATATGATGATGACGAAGCAGGAGGTTAAGGACGAGTATAAGAATGCCGAGGGTGATCCAAAGGTGAAGAGCCAGCAGAGAGCACGGATGCAGCAGGCGTCGCAGCGAAGAATGATGCAGGAGCTGCCAAATGCAGATGTGGTCATCACCAATCCTACCCATTTGGCGGTGGCGCTGCGCTATGACAGAGACAGTGATCAGGCACCGATCGTCGTGGCGAAGGGTGCGGACTTCCTGGCACAGAAAATAAAGGATGTGGCCAGGGAGCATGATGTTGAGATCGTCGAAAATAAACCACTTGCCCGGATGCTTTATCAGAATGTGGATCTTGGTGCACAGATCCCGCCGGAGCTTTATCAGATGGTTGCAGAGATCCTTGCCTATGTATATGGACTCAAGGGCAGGTTGAATGAATAAATGAACAGGAGAAGGGAAGAATACCATGAAAAGTTCAGATATGATGCTGGGGTTATATATCTTAGTCCCCGTTGTGTTTTTGATAGTACCGATTCCTACCTTTTTATTGGATATATTAATCTTACTTAATATAAGTATTGCACTTTTTATCTTATTTAATGCACTTTTTTCTACGGAGGCATTAAATATGTCATCCTTTCCTACGTTATTGTTAATGACGACATTATTTCGTATGTCACTCAATGTAGGTTCTACCAGAAATATCCTTTTAACCGGATATGCGGGAAATGTAGTAGCGACATTTGGTAATTTTGTGGGCGGCGGTAATCTGGTGGTTGGCGTCATTATCTTTGCCGTCCTGGTTCTCATTCAGATGATAGTGATCAATAAGGGTTCAGAGCGTGTATCGGAGGTAACAGCCCGTTTTACTCTGGATGCGATGCCTGGTAAACAGATGGCGATTGATGCCGACCTGAATACAGGCGCGATTACGGATGAAGAGGCAAAGGCGCGCCGTCAGAAGATTCAGGATGAGTCCACCTTTTTTGGCTCTATGGACGGTGCTACGAAGTATGTAAAGGGAGATGCGACGGCCGGTCTGGTCATTACAGCGATCAACTTTATAGGAGGCCTTGTGCTTGGGATTGTCATGCAGGGCATGGAGCCTATGGAGGCAATGCAGAAATATACGATCCTGACGATCGGTGATGGACTGGTATCTCAGATTCCTTCCCTGATCATATCGCTTTCGACAGGTATTCTTGTGACGAAGGTATCAAAAGAATCTGATCTGGGCGGTGTTTTGATTGGTCAACTCTTTTCCATTCCGAAGGTGGCGTATATCGTAGGAGCTACAATGGCATTTCTGGGAATTGCCACACCTTTGCAGACGTGGATCTGTATTGGATATGCTGTTTTCTTCATCGTGGCCGGGCGTGCGATGGAAGCAGCGATGGAGGTGCAGGACATCGAGGAAGAGGTAGGTACTGAGGAAGAATCTGCCGAGGAGATCAGGCGTCCGGAAAATGTCGTTTCACTGCTTCAGGTGGATCCGATCGAACTGGAGTTTGGATATGGTATTATTCCGCTT
>CAYYGS010000361.1:2315-2658 GCA_964471335.1 uncultured Jutongia sp. | reverse complement strand
ATGTGCAGATTGCCTATGCGGAAACAGAAGGCTATGTACCGGTTACTGCCAAGGCACAGGAATCGGCGGTGTATCAGGATTATCTTTCCAGAAGCGGGGAAGATAATACGCAGTATTATGATATTAAGATTCAGGCATCCCGGCTGCTTCTTGAAAATGTTGACCATACCTTTGTAACGCCGGTCTTTAACGGTTCCACATCTCTTCGTGATGCGGCGGGGCAGCTTATTGAGAGTACGGTCAAATCCGTGAGAAGAAAAGAAACAGTCGATAACGCCTATTTTGATGCACTTTACAGTGATGTCAGTTCGTTGTACCGTTTAGATCAGCTTGGCGGCTTAAG
>CAYYGS010000361.1:0-2305 GCA_964471335.1 uncultured Jutongia sp. | reverse complement strand
GGAAAGCGGATCTTGGGAAATTACCGCGGACTTCCGTTATCCTTTTATCGTCGCTTGCAGGTGCATGGATCTTGATAATTTGCTATGTTATTGTCCAGATGGTGAAAAAGAAGCGGGAACAGGATGCATAAATTGGCAATAATGCTATTGATTTATTGAAAATTTCATGTATAATTATCTCGATGTTTATTAACAGAAGTTCTTCATGAAAAGAATGCAAAGAGCAAAGAGGAGAGAAAAAAATGAAAAAACTGATGTCATTATTTATGATCGCAGTTCTTACACTTGCATGTGTCGGCTGCGGTTCAGACAAGGAAGATCCTGTAGTCACAGAAACTCCAGACACCACAGAGAGCACCGAAGCAGCAGGAGATACAGATGCTGCAGACGAAGCTGAAGTAGAGGAAAATGTTGAAGCAGCCGGCGAGGAAGATGCTGCAGTGGAAGAAAATGCCGGAGCAGATGAAAGTGCTGAAGGCGTTATGTCTTACGAGGAATATATGGCAGCAGACCTGGATACGGAAGTTACCGTTGAAACTTATGTACAGGCAAAACAGTCCTGGTGGGAAGATAAGGCAACCGTTTACTCACAGGATGAAAACGGCGGTTATTTCCTGTATAACATGGCATGTTCCGAAGAAGATTATGAAAAATTAACCCCCGGAACCAAGATCAGAGTAACCGGATACAAGTCAGAATGGTCCGGTGAGGTAGAGATCGTTGATGCAACATTTGAGATTATCGATGGGAACTATGTAGCAACAGCAGAGGATGTTACATCACTGCTCGGTTCCGATGATCTGATCAACCACCAGAACAAATTCGTAGCTTTTAACGGTATGACAGTAGAAGCAGCAGGACAGGATGATGACGGAAACGACGTAGCATATCTGTATAGCTGGGACGGCTCCGGACAGGATGGCGACGATTTGTATTTTAATGTTTCACTGGATGGAAATACTTATACTTTTACAGTAGAATCTTATCTGTGTGATAACACAACTGATGTATATGCCGCAGTAAAAGGCTTAAATATCGGCGATACAATTGATATGGAAGGTTTCCTGTACTGGTATGAAGGCGTTAATCCGCATATTACTTCTGTAACGGTAAAATAATAGAAGTTAAAAAGAAACTCCGGGACATTTCATCCCGGAGTTTTTTGAGTATGACGCCTTTCGGCGCACGTTTCCAACGGGTGAAAGGGTTATAGGTAGATCCGATGACGATTGAAGAGCTATTGCAAAATGAAGAACGGCAAACATTTGACCGTAAAAGTGTTATGATTGAACCTAGGGCATTGGCAATACCATTAGTAGCTTTTGCGAATGCAGATGGTGGAAAGATTGTTATTGGCATTTCAGATAAGAACCGGAGAATTGAAGGTGTAGATTACGAAATCGGGAGGGTGAATGAGCTGTTAAGAGTTCCGTTTGATTTCTGTGAACCAACGGTAAAGGTGGCTATTGAGAGAGTTCCCTGCATTGATTATAAGGGAAGAAAAAATCATGTGATTGTGATGCATATTGAACCAAGTCCACAGGTACATGCAAATCAGGCAGATGAGGTATATTTTCGTGTGGGAGATAAGTCTAAACTTTTAAAATTTGAGGAACGCCTGCAACTGACTTATGACAAAGGCGAACGATATTTTGAGGATAAATTAGTTCCGGATGCTACAATTGATGATTTGGATATGGAACAGGTAAAGGAATATGTTAAAAAAATTGGATATGGCAAGACACCGATTGATTATTTAAAACAGAATAATGGCTTTGTCATAGAGAAAAATGGAGAATTGCAAGTGAGTACGGCTGCTGTTTTGCTGTTTGGAACGGAGCCACAAAAATTTTTTCCCCGAGCCAGAATTCGCTTTATACGATATGAAGGTGTAGAAGAGAAATTTGGCGCAGAAATGAATGTTATAAAGGATGTTATATTCAAGGGCACTATTTTAAAGATGATAAGGGATGCTATCACTTATCTTGATACACAAATTAAAGAAAAAACATATTTGGGTACGGAGGGTATTTTTGTGACGGAAGAAGAATATCCAAAGTTTGTGCGTCAGGAAGTTATCGTAAATGCGGTAACTCACAGGGCATACAGTATCACCGGAACGGATATTCAGGTTAAGATGTTTGATAACCGCATTGTTGTCGAAAGTCCAGGGAAACTGCCGGGGATGGTCAGGGCAGATAATATCAGGTTTACACATTTTTCAAGAAATCCTAAAATTGCTGAATTTTTGAAAGCGTATGATTTTGTGAAAGAATATGGTGAAGGCGTAGACCGTATGTGCAAG
>CAYYGS010000360.1:0-2689 GCA_964471335.1 uncultured Jutongia sp. | reverse complement strand
TCCCCTCTTCCTTCAGGGAACGGCATGCCTGTGTTCCCGCATAATCAAACTCCGCTGCCTGGCCGATTACGATCGGACCGGAGCCGATCACCAACACTCTCTTGATTCCTTCTAATTTTGGCATTCTATTTCCTCCAATTATATCATGAAGCTTCGCTTCCTGATCTTGTTGCGCCCTCACAAGCAAGCTTGCTCGGTCCGCTTATCATTATTTTATTATTTCATCATCCCTATAAACTCTTCAAATAAGACCTCTGAATCCTTCGGTCCGGCATTGGCCTCCGGATGAAACTGTACCGTCTTGACTGGCTTACCGACATATTCCAATCCCTCTATCGTCCTGTCATTGACATTGATAAACCAGGGAGCCGCCTTCGACGCATCCAGCGAATCGCCATCTACTACATAGCCATGGTTCTGCGACGAGATATATACTTTCCGCGTGTGAAGATTCATTACCGGATGATTGGCACCACGGTGGCCATATTTCATCTTATACGTTTTAAAGCCGTGTGCCAGAGCCATGAGCTGATGTCCCAGGCAGATGGCAAAAATCGGAATGCCTGATTCTGATAATTTCCTGATTTCCTCTATAATTTCTCCGCAATCTGCGGGATCTCCCGGCCCATTCGTAATCATAATGCCATCCGGCGCAGCACGAATGACATCCTCCGCCCGAAAATCACACGGATAGACATCCACAACGCACCCTCTGTTCAGAAGACAACGGATAATATTATTTTTTGTTCCGACATCAATAACGGCAACCTTATATTTCTCTGCCACTTGCTCCGACCGCAAATCCCCCGGCACGAAGTGCTCTCTCTCACTGCGTGATACCCTTTCTACCACGCCAGTCACACGATATTCCTGAAGCGATGGCAGGATCTCCTCCAAAGAATATTTCTCCCTCGTTGTAATCATGCCGTTCATCGTTCCCTTTTCCCGAAGGATCTTCGTCAGGGCTCTGGTATCAATCCCATAGATTCCAGGGATATCATTTTCCTCCAGAAATGTCTGCAGCGAAGCCTCACATCGGAAATTGCTCGGCATCCGGGAGATTTCCCGCATAATCAGTCCATCCGGCCATCCCCTGCGCGACTCCATATCGTCATAGCATATTCCGTAATTTCCCATCAAGGGATATGTCATTACAACAGCCTGTCCCGCATAGCTGGGATCCGTCAACACCTCAAGATAACCTGTCATTGAAGTATTAAACACGATCTCACTGATAATCTCCCTCCGGGAACCGACACTCTTTCCCTCAAATACGGTTCCATCCTCCAAAATCAGAAAAGCCTTCATTTATATATCCCATTCCTTTCCGTTCAAATCAAGTATCATCCCAGCCGTCTCTACCATATTCGTAGCGCTGTCCATACTGATCTTCTGTATGTATCGATGAGCCTCCTCCTCCGTCATATGATTTCGCTCCATCAATAACTCCTTTGCCCTTTGTATCGTGTGCCTGTCAGCCTCTGAGCGGGCCTTCGGCTTCCTCTTCTGCCTTCCTCTCTGCCGTACAAATTGTGCCATCATCATCTCAAGCGTTTCCAGCAGATCGTGGCCCCGTACCGGAAGCGGCAGCGATATAATATCCCGGATATCACATTCCTGTAGTCTGGCAGGCGACGCCAGCAGGAGCATCTGGAAGCCCTTCGGAAGATAATCATGCACCTCGGAAAAATACATATCCCGAAAGCGATATCCACAGATGACCACGCCGCCATCCAGATCGTTTACCGCACTGACAATCTGTGCGCCGCTGTCGCAGACACAAGACACCTCATATCCATTATGAAGAAGAAGTTTCTGCATATTTTTCGCATCCTCTATCTTCGGAAACGCCACAATGATGTCCGTCATTTAGAAAGCCTCCTTAAATCGTTCCCAAATAGTGCTTAATCTCCCATGCCGTCACATTGCGGCAGTATTCTCCCCATTCCTTTTCCTTTGTATAGATCAGATGACCGGAGATATGTCTTCCCAGGACCTCCCGCAGGAATTCATCCTGTTCAAACTGCTTTACCGCCTCATGCAGGGTACGTGGAAGTGTTTCACACTCCTCCAGCTCCTGCTCTGACATCTCATCCATGCTGCGCGGCGGCTCTAAGTTCTGCCGAATGCCATCCAGACCAGCCGCCAGACATGCCGCCATCACCAGATAGGGATTCGATGCACCATCCGGGCTGCGCAGAACAATCCTCGCACCATCTCCCCCCACCGATGTCAGGCGGATCAGAGGGCTTGTTTTTTTGGCAGACCAGCTTACCGTCACCGGCGCCAGATAGCCCGGGATCAGCCTTTTATACGAATTAACGATCGGATTATTCACTAAAGACTGATTGGCAATATGATTTAAAATGCCCGCCATAAAGTGATATCCCTCCTGGCTGACGCCGAGACTGTCGTTCCCATCCGAAAAAATGTTTTTCCCATCTCTTGACAGAGAAAAAGTATAATGTGCGCCAGAGCTTTTTAAATTCTTACGCGGCTTCGGCATAAATGTCGCATGCAGACCATGCCGCTTTGCCACTGTACGAATTACCAGACGCGACGTCATGATGTCATCCGCCATTGTCAGTGCATCCGTGTGTGCCATATCCAGCACGTGCTGCGCCACTTCATCTGAGTGGTAAGAGGACTCTATTTCAATCCCCATATCTGCCAGATACAACACCATGTC
>CAYYGS010000359.1:0-2701 GCA_964471335.1 uncultured Jutongia sp. | reverse complement strand
ATTCCATAAAAACTAACAATTCAACAGCAATGTTTGATTCAATATCACGCCCGTTGATTTTCTTACATAATTTCCTGGCTTCATGTTCTTCAATAAAGGAATCAATTTCATGTTCGCAGGATTCATAATAATCAGCCATCCATCTTAAATCATACTTGTGTGACAAATATGCCCGGTTTTCTTCAGAGATTACCAACCAATCCTTATTTGCTGACAACCATTCAAGAGTTTGAACTGTGCCCTCCCATTCGGTATAATATGCAAAGAGCCCTCTTTTCCTAGCGAAATCTAAAGCTTCATCTTCTTTCAGATAGATATATATGATAAGATGTGCAAGGACATATTCATATTTTCTATCATTAAATGATCTTATTGGACTTTGAAGCTTTTTCTCTGTTTTCTTATTCCATTGGATATCAGCATTTAATAGTATGTGGAGTATCTCATCATAAGCCCTTTTATTGCAAATCAAATCCTCGATAGTTTTTATCACTTCATCTGTCATCATCTTGTTACCCTAAATAAAACCTTTCAATGCGTTTAGTCACAGGTTTATCGGATGCTTTTCTTGGCATTTGACACCTCGACTATAATAAATCAGGCACAAGACATATTTAAATTATATGATATTTAATACATCTTGCATATTCGTTTCTTAGTGCGACAGCTCCTGTTTATATTTCTATATTTTCCAAATCCTTCATCCACAAATTTACAGATGCATCACTCGGCATACGCCAGTCACCTCTTGGGGACAGGGCAACGCTTCCGACTTTTGGTCCATCTGGCAGGCAGGAGCGTTTGAACTGCTGCGAAAAGAATCTGCGGTAAAATGTGCAGAGCCATTGATAAATTGTGGTTTTGTCATATGTGCCGTTAAAGGCACAGACTGCAAGCCGATAAATCTTGGATGGTGTAAAGCCAAAACGCATCAGATAATACAGATAGAAGTCGTGCAGTTCGTAAGGTCCGACAATGTCTTCTGTTTTTTGTGAAATCTTTCCATCCTTCGGCGGCAGAAGTTCAGGACTGACAGGTGTGTCCAACACATCCATTAAAATGTCGTGAAGCTTTTTATCTTTGGTCGTTTCTGCATAATATAGCACGAGATAGCGCACAAGGGTTTTCGGAACGGAACAGTTGACGCCATACATGGACATATGGTCGCCATTATAAGTTGCCCAGCCAAGGGCAAGCTCAGACATGTCTCCTGTACCGATTACCATGCCATTTAACTGGTTAGCCAAATCCATAAGGATTAATGTCCGCTGTCTTGCCTGGGAATTTTCATAAGTAATGTCGTGTACAGAGCTGTCGTGCCCGATATCGCGAAAATGCATATTGACTGCTTCGTGAATTGGCACTTCTTTTAATGTTGCTCCAAGTATCTGCGTCAATTCACAGGCATTTCGGTAGGTGCGGTCTGTCGTGCCGAAGCAGGGCATGGTTACAGACAGGATGCCGCTTCGGTCTATTCCTAACAAATCAAATGCCTTGGCAGTAACGAGGAGTGCCAGTGTGGAATCCAGTCCGCCCGATATTCCGATAACGGCATTGTTACAGCGTGTATGAGCCAGACGTTTTTTCAGCCCCATCGCCTGAATACTCAGAATTTCGTCGCAACGGCGGTCGCGGTCAGATTTGTCCTGGGGAACAAATGGTGTCTGGGCAAAAGTGCGGGTAAGTTGAGTGTCTTCAATATTATGAAAATTAAAATTAATTATGTGGTAATCGGCGTAATCTGCCGCTATGGATTCAAAAGTATTCATGCGTCTGCGCTCGCTAATTAGTTTGCCGAGGTCGATTTCACTGCAGAGCATTTCATTGGTAAAACGGGAAGTTTCTGCCAACAGGATTCCGTTCTCAGCAATAAGGTTGTGGGCCGAAAATATCAAATCTGTCGAGGATTCTCCCTCTCCGGCATCAGCGTAAATATATCCGCTGATTAGACGTGCAGACTGGTTACCTACCAGTTCCCTCCGGTACATATCCTTTCCAGTGGTTTCATCACTTGCGGAGAGGTTGGCAATAACGGTGGCACCAGCAAGGGCGTGGGTGCAGGATGGCGGAATCGGCATCCAGAGGTCCTCACAGATATCAAGCCCCAATACAAATTCCGGAAAGTTTTCTGCCTTAAAAAGCAGATTTGTGCCAAAAGGAATATCATGTCCATATTCACCAAGCTCTTTAATCTCAATGAGTTCCCCGTCGTGATTGTCAGAAGGTTTTGTAAAATACCTTGCTTCATAAAATTCGGAATAATTTGGAATATTTTGTTTTGGAACAATGCCAAGAATTGCACCTTCATAAATAACAGCGGCCACGTTGTATAAAGAGTTTTGCAGGAAAAAAGGAAATCCCACTAATGTAAGCATATCCATTCCAACGGATGCATCTAATATATTTTTCAGTCCTTTAAGGGCGTTTTTTAATAAAACATCCTGTAAAAACAAGTCATTACATGTATAAGAAGTCAGGCAGAGTTCCGGAAATACGGCAAGTTTTACTCCGGCGTCTTTTGCTGCGTTCATATTCTTTATAATTTGATTTGTATTGTATTCTGTGTCTCCCACTAAGATATCCGGGGTGATAGCAGCAACTTTTATAAATCCATTTTTCATCGTTTGATACCAGACCTTTCTGTGTAGTCATAGAGTAGTGCGCTGTCAGAAACGTTCTCTCTATTCTTTATGTATTCTAG
>CAYYGS010000358.1:0-2707 GCA_964471335.1 uncultured Jutongia sp. | reverse complement strand
ATTTCATGGGAAGCTCCCGAAAGCCTTGTTAAAAAAGCAAATTACACAAAATTCGCTTGCGTGAAGAACGTGCGTAGAAATGGGGATTAATATGAAATTTTTACATTTATCGGATCTGCATCTTGGGATCCGTCTGCACAATTATGATCTGCGGGAGGATCAGCTTGCCGTGTTGGGACAGATCATTGAGATCGTGCGGGATCAGCGGCCGGATGCTGTGGTGATTGCAGGAGATATCTATGATAAGGCGGTGCCTTCGGCGGAGGCGGTGGCTCTTTTTGATTCCTTTGTGACACAGCTGCATGAGACGGATCCGGAAATGGCGGTGATGATGATTAGCGGAAACCATGATTCACCGCAGAGGCTGGACTGCTACCGTCAAATTCTGGGCGGACAGAATATTCATATCGTGGGACTGCCACCGGAGCGGCCGGAGGAGCATATTGCGCAGGTGACTTTGGAGGACACGCATGGCCCTGTCCACTTTTACCTGCTTCCCTTTGTGAGACCTTCCTATGTGCGTCCCTTGATTGGAGAGGAAACTCACTCCCACGAGGAGGCAGTACATTTTTTGTTGGAGAGGGAGGACATCAAGCAGGAGCACAGAAATGTGCTGGTAAGCCATCAATTTTATGTGAAGCATCGGGAGGACGCAGAGCATGTAGAACGTGCAGAAAATGAGGTGTTTACGGTAGGAAATATTGATTCCATATCAACAGAAAAACTGGATAGATTTGATTATGTTGCGCTGGGCCATATTCACAAGCCCATGATGGTGGGAGATGAATCGATCCGCTATTGCGGCACGCCGATGGCGTATTCCCTCAGCGAGGAGGGGCAGGAAAAGGGTGTGCTGGCCGTAACGCTGGGAGAGAAGGGGGAAGCTCCTGTGATTAAGAGGATTCCCCTGACGCCGCCGCATCGTATCAGGACTGTGCGTGGGACGTTAGCGGAGGTGCTGCAGGAGCCGTCGGAGGATTATGTCTGGGTGACGCTGACGGATGGCGAAGAGTGGGAGGATGCCGATGTTCAGGCACGTCTCAACGATAATTTCCCGCGGCTGCTGGGGGTATACCGTGAGACGGAGCAGACGGCCGGGATGCAGGAGATTTCCTGGGAGAGCATCCGGCAGGCGACAGCGATGGATTTATTCCTGCAGTTTTGTCCGGAACTGTCCGAGGAGGAACAGGAGATCATCCGTGATGTGATTCATACGGTGCAGAAAATGAACTAAAGAAAATACGTGGCTGTCATAAGGAATAAAAAGGGGGTGTGGTGCAGTTGAGACCGTGGAGATTGGAAATGGAGGCGTTTGGCTCTTATGGGGTGCGGGCAGAAATTGATTTTAGCAGACCGCAGCAAAATCTTTTTCTTATCAGCGGCGATACGGGTGCGGGGAAGAGTACGATTTTTGATGCGATTGTCTTTGCATTGTATGGGGAAGGCAGTTCGAATTTGGATAAAAAGGAAGGTGTTATGCTCCAAAGCCAGTTTGGCAGCAAAGAGAATAAGCCGTATGTTAAGTTTACGTTTTCACGGGATGCGAAAGGGAACGAGCTTTATACGATTGTGCGTGTGCCGGCCCACAGAAGGAAGTCGAAGCGTTCGGGGGAGGGGATACGGGCTTTTGTGACGGAGCGCGGGAGCCTGGAGCTTTGCCTGCCCGATGGCAGCAGTTATAAGGAGCGTGATGCGCAGGAGAGGATCATTTCGATCATCGGCCTGACAAAGTCTCAGTTTATGCAGGTGGCAATGATTGCGCAGGGAGAATTTATGGAGATGTTCCGCGCAAAATCGAAGGATAAGGTGGAGATTTTCCGTAAGCTTTTTGATACGGGGATGTATCAGGAGATGATATGTGAACTGGCAAATCGACGCGATGCGGTGCGGAAGGAGACAGCGAAGCTTCGGACAAGGTGCGAGACAGCCATACAAATGATCTCGGTACCGGAGGAGTATCCCTGCCGGGAGGATTATGATGCCTTACGTGATAAATGTATGAAGAGTCTTGGATTTTTGGAGGAATATCTACAGGCATTGGAGGAATTAGGAGCATGGGAGAGGTCTGTCCTGAAGAAGGAGGAACAGGCTGTGTCGGAACTGTCTGCGGAAGTGCAGGAGAAAAATATCCGTCTGGGGAAAGCGCAGGAGTTAATAAATGCATTTGGTAAACTTGCCGAGGCGGAGGAGAGGCGGAAGGAACTTCTGGCAGAGAAGAGTGAATGGGACAAGCTGGAGGATACGGTCCGTATTTTGGGACAGGTTTATGAAGTGAAGCCGTATTATGATGCCAGAGAGGAGGCTGTGAGACGGCTGGAGGAGAATCGGGAAGCGTTGGAACGTGATGAAGCAGGGCTGCCGCAGTGCAAGGAGGCAGCGGAAGCCTCGGCAGCAGAATGCCGGAAGGAGAAGCCGCTGTATACCGCAGCTTTACAGGAGTACCATCTGGCAAAAGAGAAGTATGAAAAAGCACAGGGACTTTTTGCAGAGCGTGATGCACAGGAGAAGCGGCGGAGTGAGCTGCAGGGAAAGAGAGACGACGAGGAAAAAAATATTGCACAGCTTAATAAAGGGATCGAGCAGTTGAAAGCGAAGCAGCAGGAGTGCGAGAAATGGCTTGAAGAGTACAGGGATGCTCCTCTGCGCCTGGAACGAGCGTTTCAGGAAGGGAAGGAATTGAAGGAGAAGGAGGAAGCCGCAAAGGGAC
>CAYYGS010000357.1:0-2708 GCA_964471335.1 uncultured Jutongia sp. | reverse complement strand
TATTCCGATTATTGAGGAAAACGGCTTTGTGAAGAAGGTCGATTATTATATATAGGCAGAGGCGTGCCGTTTTATCAGGAGATGTCAGGAGGCGGGGATCGCGCTGTGTCCTATTTCTGTGAATATGTCACGTATCCATTTACAGGATAATGATTGCATCGGTGTGTTGGAGGATATGGTACAGAGCAACGGGATTCCAAAGAAAATGCTGGAGCTGGAAATCACGGAGACGGCGAATGACCAGCAGATCAGCTGGAAGGCGTTGCAGCTGAAGGAAGAGGGCTTTAAGCTCTTGATGGATGATTTCGGAAGCGGATATTCTTCCTTGAATATCCTTTTGGAGACGCCGTTTGATGTGATTAAGCTGGACAAGAAATTTATGGAAAATATGATGTTGTCAGATAAAGGAAGGCTTATTTTGGAGCATGTAGTACATATGGCAGATAAGCTGGATCTTGGAATTGTGGCAGAGGGCGTTGAGACGAAGGAGCAGGTTGAGATCCTGCAGCAGATTGGCTGTGATCAGGTACAGGGTTATTATTATGCGAAGCCAATGCCGGAGGATGAATTTTATGCATTGCTTGTCGAGCAGAACGGTCATAGGAAGAGTGAGCTGGCAGCAGCAGAGATAGCGGCTGTAGAGGAATAACGAGTAGTCTCAGCAAGGCTGAGTCATTATAAACAGCGTAGGAATGGGTGATGACAATGAGAAGGAGGAAATGGTACCGGGGATTTTTCATTCCGGCCGCCGTACTCGTGATCCTGTTGAATCTGATCTCTATGATTCCGGGAGTCAGTGACTGGTATGTAGTATACATATTTCCGATTTTTAATAATACAATTGGTAGAGTATCTGGTCTTTTTCCGTTTTCTGTTGGAGAACTTTTGATTGCCGGAGGTCTTCTTTTTGTTGCGGTGGCTGCATTTTGTACGGTTTTGCTGCCTTTTCTTGGAGGACGGCATCATCAATATCGGCATTTTGTCGGCAGGATATATCAGGTCCTGCTTCTGATTGGTGTATCTTGCTGCCTGCTGGATACACTTACCTATTATATGCTGCGTGGCTGTTCAAAGCTCCAGACGAGTGAGAAATACGAGCGTGAGAGTCAGAAATATTCTGTGGAGGAGTTAGCCTCTTTGCAGGAATATCTGACTGAGAAGTGCAATGAATTAAGTCAACAATTGGAACGGGATGAGCAGGGGAGAATCATATATTCCGGAGATTGTCAGGAAGAGGCGAAAGAGGCAATGCACAGGCTTGCCGGAAAATACAGTCGTTT
Source organism: uncultured Jutongia sp. (assembly GCA_964471335.1). GTDB lineage: Bacteria > Bacillota > Clostridia > Lachnospirales > Lachnospiraceae > Jutongia. Next base: position 1,428 of record CAYYGS010000357.1, on the reverse strand, counting down.
ACGGGGGTATTATCCGGATGCAAAGCCGGTTCTGGGCTCTGTTTTTATGAGTTATACAAATACGGCGGGAGTATTTTTTAACCTTTCCATGGAGGCGAATTATAACAGGCAGCTGTCAGTCTCACAGCTTCCACAGGTGCTTTGCCATGAATATGCGCATTTAAAGGGGTATCTTTATGAGGACGAGGCAGAATTTATCGGATATCTTGCCTGTCTGGAGAGTGACGATGTGCTGGTACGTTATAGCGGATATTTGAGTATGTGGGAATACGTGGATTCTGCCTGTATGGAAAATATGGAGGAGGATATGTATCGGGAATGCGGCCGTATTGATGATACGGTGCTGGCAGATACTGTCTGGTTGGATGACACTGGCGAAGGGGAGGAGCCGGAGGCAGAATGGGTGCAGACGACGCTGGAAGAGCATAAGGATACGATTGGGGATGCGAGCCGGAAGATAGTAGATGCGGAGTTGAAGCTATATGGGGTGTCAGATGGGATCGCCAGCTATCGCCGTGTGGTTGAGCTGTTGCTCCAATATTATGATTCCGGGTTTGAAAGCAGATAGCAATGCATGTTTACATGATAATCGCTATCTGCTTTTGAAATTCCAAGTACGGACAATAAACTTTTGAAACAAAAGTCAATATTAGAAAAAATGTACGAATTTTTTGAAATAACAGTTGACATCTGGGATAATCGACAGTATAATGACATTAATAAGTTTTGAAACAACAGTTTAGATTTTTAAAACAATATGTTAGCCGGTAGTGTGAAAAATAAAATTTTCACACGCGGGATTTGTGTAAGCGAATGAAATTAGCTTTGCGCGCACGTCGCACAAATCTCGTAAAAGCGAATGACGCAAAATTCGCTTGCACAAAGAACGTGCGCAGAAAAGAGGAGATTTATGAAAGCAAAAGGTGTTAGGTTACACGGAGCAAATGATTTAAGGCTGGAGGAATTTGAACTTCCGGAAATTACGGATGACGAGATTTTAGTCAAGGTAGTGTCTGACAGTATCTGTATGTCGACGTATAAGTGTGCTATTTTGGGGACGGAGCATAAGCGTGTACACGATGATGTAGCAGAGCATCCGGCGATTATGGGACATGAGTTTGCGGGCGACATCGTAAAGGTGGGCGCGAACCATCAGGAGACATTTAAGCCGGGTATGAAGTTTACGTTACAGCCGGCGCTGAATTATAAGGGTACGATGTGGAGTCCCGGTTATTCCTATGAGTTCTTCGGAGGGGATACTACATATTGCGTGATCCCGGCAGAGGTCATGGAGCTTGGTTGCCTCCTGGAATATAAGGGCCGTGCATATTATGAGGCTTCCCTGGCAGAGCCGATGTCATGCAGCATCGGAGCATTTAATGCGGCGTACCATACGCAGATGGGTGTCTATGAGCATCAGATGGGAAT
>CAYYGS010000356.1:0-2738 GCA_964471335.1 uncultured Jutongia sp. | reverse complement strand
AAACTATAATGGACTAACTGAAATAGATAATTCAAAGGTTCATACCATCCCAGTGCCCCCAATACAACACCGGTGCAAACTAAAATAACCATTATCCTTCCCGGCATTAATTTAGTATTATCCATCAAAATTTGCACTGCGACACAGATTGCACCTCCTACAATAAAAGCCCATAAATAATTCATTTTTCATCCCTTCTTTCTCAATGGTTTGCTGTTTCTAAAATCACTCCGTGCGCAATCCCCGGAACACTGTTTCCTTCATTAAAAGAAACCGTTGATAAAAGTGCTCCTGTAGGAACAAATAGCACCCTTTTCCATTCTCCCTTTTTTAACTTCCGAAGTATAAAACTTGTAAGCATAACAGCGCTGCATCCACAGCCGCTTCCACCAGCCTGTACCTTTTGCTGATCCGCATAGATCTCTATTCCACAATCCATATAATTAGAAGAAATATCAAATCCCTCCGCCTTTAATATATCAATTAATATATCTTTTCCGACCTTTCCTAAATCACCTGTTATGATCTGATCATACTCTCCCGGAGACATTCCGAAATCCTTCATATTTGCCTGGATCACCTGTGCCGCCGCCGGTGCCATACAGGCTCCCATATTCATACTGTCCTTAATTCCATAATCTACAATCTTTCCTGTAGTCACTCCTTTTACCTGTACCAAATGATCAATTGATTCTTTATCTCCTAACTTTTTTTCTGTATCAAGCTGAGATGACAAAACGACAGCTCCGCTGCCGGTTACCGTCCATGTAGCCGCTTTTGGTCTTTGATTTCCATAACCGAGCGGGAAACGAAATTGTTTTTCCGCACTCGCAAAATGACTCGATGTCAAGGCCACCACGCGGTCTGCAAAACCGCCGTCCACGAGCATGGACGCAATGGCCAGTGATTCCCCCATTGTGGAGCATGCGCCATAAACACCGAAGACGGGTATTTCAAGATTCATCAATCCAAACGAGGAAGCAATGAGCTGTCCCAACAAATCCCCCGCCACAACATACCGAATATCCTTTTCCTGCAGACCGCTTTTTCGAATTGCAAGCTTCGCCGCCGTCTCCTGAAATTTTTCCTCTGCCTCCTCCCAGGTATCCATTCCAAACATAGGATCTTTTTCTACCTGATCAAAATACTGCCCATAGGGTCCGTTTCCCTCTTTATCCCCTACGACAGAAGCCGCCCCTACAATGAGGGGCGGCTTATCAAATTCCACACTTTGCTTTCCTATCTCTTTCTTTGCCATAAGCCTCCTCCATTCCAAGTAATCTATTATAGATACTTTTATTCTGTCCCGAATGAAGGTTCTTATGCATTACAAACTCCAAAAGCCGACAGCATTTCGCTGTATCGGCAAAATCATAAATACTTTCTCAAAAGTTCTGCTTTATCTGTTTTTTCCCACGGAACATTTAAATCATCTCTTCCAAAATGTCCATAAGACGCTGTCTGTTTATAAATCGGACGACGCAGATCCAGCATTTTAATGATTCCTGCCGGACGCAGATCAAAGTTTTCACGTATGATATCTATCAAACGATTATCACTGAGTTTTCCCGTGCCAAAGGTATCAATCATAATAGATGTCGGCTGTGCAACGCCAATCGCATATGACAGCTGGATCTCGCAGCGGCTGGCAAGTCCTGCCGCTACAATATTTTTTGCCACATATCTTGCAGCATATGCTGCAGACCGGTCCACCTTCGTACAATCCTTCCCGGAAAAAGCACCACCGCCGTGACGGGCATATCCACCATATGTATCTACAATGATCTTACGTCCCGTCAGGCCGCTATCACCGTTCGGGCCGCCAATTACAAAGCGTCCGGTTGGATTGATGAAAATTTTTGTATTCTCATCCATCAGCTCCTTCGGAAGCACGGCATCAATCACATGTTTACGAATATCCTCGTGGATCTGCTCCTGTGTGATCTCCTCTGCATGCTGGCTGGAAATCACGACTGCATTGATATGTATCGGCTTGCCGCTTTCATCATATTCTACCGTCACCTGACTCTTCCCATCGGCACGAAGATATGGCAGAATACCATCCTTACGCACTTTCGTTAATCTTTTGGTCAGCTTATGTGCAAGAGAAATCGGGTATGGCATGAGTTCCTTCGTCTCGTCTGTCGCATAGCCAAACATCATTCCCTGGTCACCTGCACCGATCGCCTCCAATTCCTCATCCGACATCTCACGTTCCCGTGCCTCAAGAGCCCGGTCCACACCCTGTGCGATATCGGGAGACTGTGAATCCAACAGCACCTTAACCTGACAGGTGTTACAGTCGAAGCCCTTCGCTGCATCATCATATCCAATCTCTCGAATTGTCTCCCTGGCAAGCTTCTCATAATCCACTTCAGCACGGGTCGTAATCTCTCCCATGATCAAAACAAAATCTGTTGTGATGGCAGTCTCACACGCCACGCGGCTCATGGGATCCTGTGCTATCAGCGCATCTAAAACCGCATCTGAAATATTATCCGCGATTTTATCCGGATGTCCCTCAGTTACAGATTCGGATGTAAATAATCTCTTCTCCATGGTTTCTCGTTCTCTCCTTTCTCCTCTTGTAAAGCAACACCGCAGACAATTCCAAAGGCATTCTTCATATCGAAAATTCCGAGAAGTTTCCTAAATTAGTAAAAAAAGTCCATCAATAAAGATGGACTTGATTGCATCAACTCCTCTTATTGTTCGATTGCTCGCTCAGATTAGCACCT
>CAYYGS010000355.1:0-2766 GCA_964471335.1 uncultured Jutongia sp. | reverse complement strand
AAAAACAAGTGTATCATATCGGTATCGTTTTACCGCAAGTTACCGCCGCCACACGCCGCATCAAACGACAAGGCAACCTTTTTCTCTGTCGTATCCACACAGTAGATTGGCAGCTTCCTCTCCGTCTGCACCATTTCCTGCGTTATATGGCTTGTATTGACCGTCTCCTGATTTAATCGGTTCTGCCCGTAGGCAATCGCCATACCAGAAATAAAAATAACTGACAGCACAAAAAGACCGCATCGGATGAAGGCAGAGATTTTTGCGATTTCCACTTCCTCACCGCACTCTTCTCCATCCTCCCCGACGCAGTCGTTAAAACGCTCCGTTACATTATGAATAAAGTTTTGAAAAAAATGATTTTTTTCCATGATAAGCCCAGCTTTTCTGATTTCTTATAGCATAATTATGCAGAAAACAGGGCAAAGATACATTTTATTACTCTGGACAAAACAAAAATCTATTCAAGCAAAAAGGTCAATCAGATTCCTTCTCCTGAACCAGCCACTCCATGTCTTCGATGTGGATCGACTTCATGTCACTCAAAGGAATCAATGTGTCAAAGCACGCGACAAAGGTGCATCCCACTCTGTCCCCTTCCTCATCGACAAATACCCCTTGATCTCCCAGCCTGATCTCTTTTCCGTTTTTCAATTCCAGTACGATTTTACTTTGAATCAGCGGCTTCAGATAATCCACAGCATCCCATTGCTGGTTTCGCGGTGCCCAGAACTGGATATGTCCGCTCATCGGCGAAAGCGTAATATTTTCTATCGTCACGGTACTGTCCCCTATGGCAATCTCCTCGCCCTCCGCCATTGTCACGGCGCTGTCAACCGATAATTCATACGGAATATGCAATTTCCATTTTCCCTGAACCTCCCAATCTTTTTCAGGGATATTTTCCGTATAATGACAGAAATCCTGCAGGCAAACGGTAAACCCGTCCTCGACATTCTGCCGGCTGCTATACGTCCTTATTGCAACATATTGTATTGATACATCCTCTGGATCTTCATCATAGGAATGGAAGCATGCCCAGCCAGCTTCTCCATCATAATCAGAAAACCCCTCCTCTGTAAACTCACCAAAATCCCATTCATCCGATGAGGAAACCTTCCTGTCCTTCGGAAGAAGCGGTTTACCGTCCTCCCGCTCTACCGAAAAAACAATTGCATAGGAATAGGGATCTGTAAGAACCGCATCTGCCGTCACCCGGATTCCATGAGAAACTGCTGATATGCCCAGAGCCGTCCCCATCTCTTCCGCAATCTCCTTATTATTGTCTGTCAACCGGAATACCTCTTTAAAAACATCGGATACCGGCTTTAGCAGTCCGGCCGCACTCGCCCCGGCAACTCCCGCCATCAAAATAACACCTGTAAGGCACGCCGCCACTCCCCGCCGTGAAATATTTCTCCAGGCACTCTTTTTCCCGGAGCGGAAAGTTCCCACAATCCATGCCTCTTCCACGCCTTCGGACATGCTGCTCTGCGGCGCGGACGCCAGCCTCTCCACCAGGTCTTTCTTTTCTTTTTCAGAAAACCTTATTTTTTTTATTCGCTCTCTATATTCTTCTTCCCATTCATTTCCCATATGATTTCATCCATCCTTTCCCCTGTCCCTCCAACATGCTGCGAAGCTTTTTACGCCCCCGGCTCAGGCTTAACGACACTGCATTCTGTGTTTTGCCGAGCATTTTTGCAATCTCTTTTACGGAATATCCCTCAAAATAATACAGATAAATCACGACGTGATATTTTGCAGGAAGGGAACAAACAGCTTCACGCACCTCCGAAAAATCATTTTCCCCCTCGGATGGCTGCCGCTGTATATCATCCGTCACGACAATCCGCTGATGATATGCACTCTTTAACACATCCTTACAGGCATTCACCGTCGTACGTATCATCCATGCCTTTTCATGCTCCTCGGAGTGAAAAACCGTATCCGTGCACAGATATTTTAAGAACACAGTCTGACAGATGTCCTCTGCCTCCTGCCTGGACTTCACATATCCAAGGCTCAGACGCAGAATCATATCCGAATAATGTTCCACCAGACGCCTTGCTTCCTGCTCATCCATTCTCTACACCTCCTTTCCTTTTTGGGCCCTCTACTCCTAAAACGATTGTCAGGGGAAAAATCTGTCTGCCGATAAGAATTTTTTTATTAAAAAGAGTCTTTCCTGACAGCGCATTATTCTGTCATAGAAAGACTCTTTGAAAATGACTTATTTTCTAAGACATGGTGGGTCCATGCCCCGCAAAATCTTAATTTCCTTCGCGTTTTGCCTTGTATTCTGAAACATCGGTCTCCAGAATAATCTTCCGGATCGGCAGTATCTGCCCCGGAGATACTGAGAGTTCATCGACACCCATTGCCAGAAATTCCCTGGTCAATTCCAGATCTGCACCAAGCTCTCCACAGATTCCTGCCCAGATTCCTGCCTTATGGGCATTCTCTGTTACCATGCGGATCATTTCCAGAACAGCCGGATGATGACTGTCATAAAATTGATCTAATTTCGGATTCTGACGGTCAATTGCCAGCGTATACTGCGTCAAATCGTTGGTTCCGATACTGAAAAAGTCTACTTCCTTTGCCAGCACTTCACTCATTATGACAGCTGCCGGCGTCTCAATCATAATTCCCTGCAGCGGATCACCATACTCCAGCCCCTGCGCCGTCAGTTCCTCCTTCACCTCAGCGACAATCTCTTTGATCTTCTGTACCTCCCAGAGACTGATAATCATGGGATACATG
>CAYYGS010000354.1:0-2799 GCA_964471335.1 uncultured Jutongia sp. | reverse complement strand
GCTTAATAATTGAAATAAAACCATTCGGTTTTAATAGTCTGTTAAATTCAAATAATAGTTCTTCCCTGGCATCCAGATATTCCATGACATTATAGCAAATGATCACATCAAAAGATTCACCTGGCATATTTTTTAAAGCCTCAATACTACCAACAATCTGCTCATAGTGATTATCGGTAAATTGGTGTTCTAACATTTCTTTGTTCGGCTCAACAGCAATTACATCATTGTATTTAGCGAAATGATTCGCTGTAATTCCAAAACCGCTTCCAAAATCAAGAATTCTTTTTCCTTTGCATTCTATATTATGCCATGCTAATTTATAAAACAATTTGCCCCACGGTGCACGTACAGATTCAAAGTATCCCTGAATATTCGCTTTTCCACCCACGGTAGTCTCTCCTTTCTCGATGGGGATTCCATATTCTTTCCCCAGTTTCATCTAAAAATAATTCGTTTACTTATCCCTTTGCACATTCGGAATCATTCACCTCAAAATACTGATTGTGATAGTCTCATTTTAGCAAATGATTTTAGGTGTTACAAGGTGATATTAAAATCTTTGCCAAATAGGAAACCAAGGGCTCAATATAGACTTTTGATGAAATATCATAAGAATTTGAAATTGTTCGCTCTAATTCCCTATCTTCCTCTGTTTTATCTTTTTTGTTTTTTACCTTATATTTTTTAACAGCAGCAACGGCTTTCATCATTAACCTTTCATGCAATGGCATTTTCTCATATCGTAAACCACCCTGCATATAAAAATGCGGAATACTGCGAAACTCGTCAGAGGTCAAATTGCTTTTCCACGCATCCTGTATTATTTTTTCCGCAGAGTTCGGAGTGGCTCCTGTCGCAAAAACAACAAAATTCTTTACTCCACACCTAGTAATAAGCTCCTTCATTTTTTTCAACCCGTCAACTGTTCCTGCATAAAATCTTCCTCCAAAGACTACCGTATCATATTGCGAAAGCGTTTCAATAGTAATATCCTTAAAATCCATAACTGCACAGTCCATCTCGTTGGCTATCATTTCTGCATACTGCTTTGTAAATCCTGTTACACTTTTATAGCAAACTAATATTTTACTGTTCATGATCACCCTCCAATATGTTCTTAATAAAGATTTGACAAACTCTTTCCTGCTGCGAAAAGATTTCATCAGATGAAATCCCCGGTGTAGTCACAGAAAAAATTGTACCAATACCGATTGTATATATTATCATATCCAAGTGCAGTTGCTTTGCTTGTGCCACACTTATATTCAATTTGTCAGCAATAAAAACAGGGATTTGTTCATCTGTTTCAGAACGATACAGATCCTCCAGCGAAGAAACCCCGTCTCTCCTATGCAAAATGAATATTTTAAAAAGGTGTGGTTCATCTTTTGTCAATTGAATATATGCACGCCCTGTACTGCGGAACGGATCTGTAATATCGATATGTGACGCTATATACTTTCTGATGAAACATTTTGTCCGTTCTGTTACATCCTGCCTCAATCCCTCCATGTTCTTACAATAGCTATAAATCGGTTGTACAGAGCAGCCAATCTTATCTGCTATCGTCTTTACCATGACCCCTTCCATTCCACCGCTTCGGGCAAGTTCAAAAGCAGCGTCAATAACCATCTCTTTTGTGATTCTCTGCTTCGGCATTGCTATCCTCCATATATAATCAGGTTATATAAATTATTTATATAACCTGATTATATATATAAAAAGAGAATTGTCAATAGGTATTCAACTTCTTTTTAAGTGAATAGTGCCATAATAAGAAAGGTAATTACAAAAAGAAGGAGTGGAATAAGTAAAACAATAAAGGCAACCGCAATCATTTGTCCGTAGGTTTTTCCGTGAATCTTCCGAACGGCACTTCCGATCAATAATATTACAAACAAAACCAAGTCTCCCCAAGGAATAGAGCTTTGCAACATAAGATTGGATTTGTCATAGTCCATTTGCGTCAGAAAATGAATGACGTTTAAAATGACTGCCCAAATACTGATTATGAGCCATATATTTTTTCTCTCTTGTCGCTGATGCTCATCCATCATTTGCAGTGAATCCGTCAAAACATTTGACGCCTCATTTACAGACATATCCTGATTTACAATTTCTTCTGACTTCATAATTTCCAAAATGGATACTTCCAAAGCATCTGCCAATGACTCAATTATCTTTATATCAGGGAATCCCAATCCGCGTTCCCAGCGGCTAACTGCTTTGTCAGTTACAGAAATTTTTGCTGCAAGATCTGCCTGCGTCATGTTTAATTTCTTACGCCTTTCCGCAACAAACGAACCGAATTTTTTTGTATCCATTTTCCTCACCTCCTATCACTCAGTGTAGTGATCAGAGCTAAAATAATCAACCGATACTCTATTTACCCCTTATATCTATTTGATTCTACGAATCGTTTACTCCACCTAATCAAATTTTATCCAATAATCTTATCTTTAATATAGCTATAGAACTGTCGATGTAAATCTTCAATTATGTGACACTTAGAAAGCCCCAAAAATATGGGAAAGTTAGAGAAAAAATCCACTAAATACCGATTTTGTCGACTTACTCAACATCATCATCTTACCACAAACATACACACAATTCCATTAATATTTGCCCGGACTTCCTTTACAGTTTTTACTCCTGGTTTACAAAATTCCATGCCTGGTTTACAATATTCCATGCCTGAATGCTAGAATTGCAACCGCTTGTAAGTATATACTTGTTGCAAAAAAATAAAGGAGGTCGTGACATGAATGTTGCGGATAGAATTCAAAATTTAAGAAA
>CAYYGS010000353.1:0-2802 GCA_964471335.1 uncultured Jutongia sp. | reverse complement strand
TGTACTCACCTCCAGTATCGTTGTCGCAACAACATTCCTGTCATCACTCACGCTGACCTTCTGGATCTTTCTGCTGCGATGTCTCGAACTCATTCGATAGCTTTTCATCAAAATTACTTCATCGAAGCAATTAATGCCGCAATATCATCCGGTGACATCATCTTATTCGGATCCTCTGTCACGGCCGGTGCGGGCTCTGCCTTCGGCGGTTCCGGCGTAGCAGCCTTAGCTGGTTCTGGAGCCTCCGGTGGTTCCGGCACGGCATTCACAGGTTTCGGCTCAGGCTCTGGAGCTAGCTGTGGTTTCGGCGCAGCGTTCGCAGGCTTCGGCTCAGGAGCTACGGCTGACTGTGGCTCCGGCTCGGATGAGGCAAAAAGCGCCGCGATCTCTTCCGGTGACAGCTGTTTATTGGGATTATCGCTCTCGGCCGGCGCCTTTTGTGCTGAGACAGCCGCCGCTGATTCATCAACCTTTGCAGCTTCATCCATCTGCTTTTGCGCCAGTAAATCAATCGCTGTCGGGCCTTCCTTCTCCTTTGGCGGTTCCGGCTCGGCAGGGGCATCCTCCGGCATCGCTGTAGCGAGAGCCGCCAGAATATCAGCATCATCATCTGATACTACGGATACGGATTCCTCTTCCTCTTTCAATAATGCATCCAATGATGCCAGAATATCTTCTCCGCTCTCCCCCAAAACATCCTCCGACTCGGATGGAACAGGCTCTTCTGTCATATCGGACGGCTGTATTGTCTGATTCTCCTGGGGCTCCTCCTCAGACTCTGACAGCACAGAAGGAATTTCCCCTTCCTCTTTCAATAATGCATCCAATGATGCCAGAATATCTTCTTCGCTCTCCTCCGGAATCTCCTCGGACACAGCTTCCGTCTCGGATGCTATCGGTGCCTCTGCCATTTCAGGCGTCTGATCCTCTTCTGCAGGCATATTCAGGGAAGCCAGAAAATCCTCTTCGCTTTCCTCCTCCGATTCATCTGTAACGGCGGCCAGTAATTGCTCTCCCTCCATCGCCAGCGCTTCCAACAGAGGATCTTCCTCCTCCTCTTCTTCCTCGGATGCAGTTAAATCCGCATTTAATACATCGCTTTCATCCGGCATCGGCGGCTCCTCTGGTTCTTCTAACGCTTCTGACTCTTCCACTCCGGATGCACTGATCTCTTCCGGGAGATCAGCCGGGGTATCCACCGCCTCCACCGTCTGTCCAACCATCACGCCAGCAGGCATTTTCACGTCCACAACCGGTGGATTGTTTCTGATTTCTTCAATCTCATTTGCAATCTCCTGCAAACGGTCGCTGATGCTGCTGACCGCCCGCAAGATGTCTTCTGTACTCTGTTCCAGAAGCTGATCTGATTTCTCCTGCTGCTTCTGATTATATTTGGCCGTCAGCTTCGCCGCCTTCAGCGTGCTTACTCCAATATCCTCTGCCAGCTGTGTCCACGGATCCGGCTCATCCTCCGCCGTTGTCTCTGCTATCTTTGCGTTCCCCTTTACGAGGGTGGCATATGTCGCCTTCTGGAATTTAACGATTTCCGACAGACGCCTGTTTAACAGACGGAAAACCTTTTCATCATATTCTCTCTTCCGGTTCTCCTCCTTCTTCCGAACAGAGGCCAGGCTCCGGCTCAGCCCATCCAACGCCAAAAAGGCGCAGAACAAGACGATCGCCGCCAGGATCACACTCATAATCACGCCCGGCACAGAACCGCTCAACGCATCCCGAAATATAAATTCCGCCAGAAATCCTGCCAATCCAACTATCGTTGATAATATCGTCGTATTTTCGATTTCCATACGTAACCTCCCCTTCTGTACAGCCTCTCAGACTCCTGATTATCTGCTGTATGAGTCAATTTAATTTCTGTATTATAAAGCAGAACTATTTAAATACTCTGTCTGATACGGTGTCAGGGTATCTATCTCTTTGCCCAGGAAACGGAGCTTGCGCCGTGCCACCTCCAGATCAACCTCCTTCGGCACGACAATAAGACGATCCTTCAAATCCTTTTCATGCTCTGCCAGATATTTGGCGCTGAGTGCCTGGATCGCAAAACTCATGTCCATGATTTCTGCCGGATGGCCGTCTCCTGCCGCAAGATTGACGAGACGTCCCTCGGCAAGCACATAGATCCAATTGCCGCCAGGCAGTTTATATCCCATAATATTATTGCGCATCTCTGCCGTCTCTACCGCAATCTCACGAAGGCGCTTCATATCAATCTCTACATCGAAATGTCCGGCGTTACAGAGAATTGCTCCTTCCTTCATCTGTGCAAAGTCTTCCTCATCGATAACCCCCGCACAGCCTGTCACTGTCACAAAGAAATCACCGTATTTTGCCGCCTCTTTCATCGGCATTACATCAAATCCGTCCATAACTGCTTCAATTGCCTTGACCGGATCGATCTCCGTAATAATTACCCGCGCCCCTAATGCCTTAGCACGCATGGATACACCTTTACCGCACCATCCATAGCCTGCCACTACGACGATCTTCCCGGCTACAATGAGATTTGTCGTCCGGTTGATTCCATCCCACACAGACTGTCCGGTGCCATAACGATTATCAAAAAGATGCTTGCAGTCTGCATCATTCACCATCACCATCGGAAATTCCAATTCGTCCGCCGCCGCCATCGCACGCAGACGGATAATACCCGTCGTCGTCTCCTCGCAGCCGCCAATCACATATGGCAGCATATCCCGCTTCTCTGTGTGAAGCATATGCACCAGATCGCCGCCGTCATCAATGATAATATTCGGGCCTGCCTCCAGTACCGCACGGATA
>CAYYGS010000352.1:0-2810 GCA_964471335.1 uncultured Jutongia sp. | reverse complement strand
CATCGGCAGATCCTTCATGACTACCCCGGCTTCCCCTGCGGATACTGGTTTTTCTTCATTTTGTCGATTTTCTTTCATACTTGCCTCCTCATTACAAGGAGACTTCCCCGCCTGCCTCTGTTCTTGATTCTATATTTCCTATACAGAATCATACCTCAGACGCATTACCATTCATGTTATCACAAAAGCTTTTTTTTGTATAGAACCCATTTGGAAGAAAAAGGGAGGAATTTAAAAAAAATATTTGAGAAAACATGTTTTTTCGACAAAAGTGGATCTATCCTCTCTGATCACAGCAGGTCAGATGGGATTAATCCCGCATTTTTCATGTATTGCAGAGACATTTCGATGCCGAATTTGGCATGATACCATGTCAGCCCTCCCTGAAAGTAAACGGCATAAGGAGGCTCGATCGGCCCATCGGCACTCAGCTCAATTGAGGAACCCTGCACAAAGGCGCCGGCCGCCATAATGACGTCGCTATGATATCCCGGCATGGCATAGGGCTCCGGTGTCACGTGGCTGTCTACCGGGGAAGCCGACTGAATTCCCTGACAAAATGCGATAACTCCCTCCGGCGACCCGAGCATCACGGCCTGTATAATATCGTGACGGCTCTCCCTGGAGTCAGGTATCACATCAAATCCCAGTTTTTCATAAATGTTTGCAGCAAAAATAGCTCCCTTAATGGCTCCTGCTGTCACTGTCGGTGCCAGGAAAAATCCCTGATAAAAGGACTGATTTAATCCAAGTGTTGCACCGACCTCCTTCCCCAGCCCCGGTGCTGTCAGACGATAGGCACATTGATCGATCAGTTCCTTCCTGCCTGTGATATATCCTCCAATCGGCGCCAGCCCGCCTCCCGGATTCTTGATCAGGGAGCCGACACAGAGATCGGCACCGACCTGCGTCGGCTCCTTTTCCTCCACAAACTCCCCATAACAGTTGTCAACCATACAGATCACATCCGGACGGATTGATTTGATAAAAGCGATCAATTCTCCGATACGTGCTACTGACAACGTAGGCCTTGCGGCATACCCTTTGGATCTCTGAATCGTAACAAGCTTTGTTCTATCGGAAATCGCTTCGCGAATCCCCGTATAATCAAAAGAACCATCTGGCAACAGATCCACCTGCCGATAGGAAATACCATATTCCTTCAGGGAACCGGGAACCGGCTTGGGCGATATCCCAATCACCCCCTCCAACGTATCATACGGCTTTCCCACCGGTGACAACAGCTCATCTCCCGGCCTTAAATTTGCGGAAAGTGCCACAGTGAGTGCATGTGTTCCACAGGTAAGCTGTGGACGAACGAGCGCCGATTCTGCACCGAATACAGAGGCATACACCGCCTCCAATGTATCCCTTCCGTAATCATCATAGCCGTAACCGGTTGAAGCTTCAAAGCATCCGGCGCTGACATTATGTTCGCGCATCGCCCGCAATACTTTCATCTGGTTATATTCCGCTGTCTCGTCGATCTTCTCAAACCGCTCCTTTAATCCCTCCTCGATCGAGGCACAAAAATCATAGATCTCATTACTAATACCAGCTTTATTATATTCTTCCCGTAAATCCATCATAATCCTATCCCTTTCATCATGCTCCAAAATGCCGTCTGATATCCTCCACACAATAGGACAGCAGGGCATCTTCATTCGGAAAATCTTCCTTATCCAGCCAGGTAACATTCCTTTCACGTCGAAACCAGGTAAACTGCCGTTTTGCGAAATGTCTCGTCTCCTGCTTGATCCTGTCAAAGGCTTCATCAAGCGTTATTTCGCCCGAAAACGCCAACAGGATCTCCTTATATCCAAGCCCCTGCATCGACACAAGCTCTTTGGTACAACCTGCCTCCTGCAGTCGCCGCACTTCCTCCACCAATCCCTGCTCCCGCATCAGGTCTACCCGCTGTTCAATCCTGCGGTAGAGAATCTCTCTCGGAAGCCTTAGCACATAATAAATAAAATCATATGGTGATTCCTTTTGTCTCTGTTCCTGATTGTGCTCCGATATCTTCTGTCCCGTTCTCTCATAATATTCTAAGGCACGAATCACCCGCTTAACATTATGGCAATGAATTTGATCCGCTGATTCCGGATCCACACGCATTAGTTCCCGGTGTAACGCCTCCGGCCCATGCACCCTGGCGTACTCTGTCCACTTCATTCTACAGGAGTCGTCCTCTGATTCCTCTGTAAAATTTATGTCATACAGGACAGACTGGATATAAAATCCCGTCCCGCCAACCAGAATCGGGATTCTGCCTTTTTCATAGATCTCCTGCATATACTCCCTGCACTTCTTCTGAAAGAGTGCCACATTAAAATCCTCTGTCGGTTCCAGTTCATCGATCAGATAATGCCTGACACCACACATATCCTCTTGTGTAACTTTTGCCGTTCCAATATCCATTCCACGATATACCTGCATAGAATCTGCAGAAATGATCTCTCCATCCACTGCCTTTGCCAAACGGACGGAAAGAGATGTCTTTCCTACTGCTGTAGGCCCTGTCAGGATGATCAGGGGTTTTGCTTCTCTCTGGTTCATTCTAATCTCCTATGCCATTAAACAATACGTTTAAATTTTCTATCAAGCTCTGTCTTCGTCATCTTAATCATTGTCGGACGGCCATGCGGACAGTGATAGGGCTTTTCCAGAGTCATCAATTCCCGCAACAGTTCCTGCATCTGCTGAAAGGGCAGACGGTTATTTCCCTTGACAGCGGCCTTGCACGACATCGATGCCACCCTGTCAAGCAGAATCTCCGGCGTCGCATGCATATGACTCTCCACCAGAGT
>CAYYGS010000351.1:0-2811 GCA_964471335.1 uncultured Jutongia sp. | reverse complement strand
TTTCAAGAGTTTCAGTTTATAAGAAACAACGTTATGGCATAGACTTGAGTAAGAAAAAAGTTATTGTAAACGGGCGGCTGGAGAATCAGCTCAAATCGGATGGCTGGAGCAGCCTGAATACATATATGGATGCCATGGAGAATGACCGTACCGGTAATATGGAAAAGATGCTGGTCAACCGTCTGACAACAAACCATACATATTTCATGAGGGAATTTGAACATTTTGACTATTTTAAAACAGTGGTTCTCCCATGGATAAAAGATAAAGAAAAAAACAAGAAAGATTTGCGGATATGGTGCGGTGCGGCTTCCACAGGTGAGGAACCATATATGATAGCCATGGTTATCGCGGATTTTTTTGGTGTTGAGCATGCCCAGTGGGATACTCAGATTTTGGCGACGGATGTATCGACCAGGGCATTACAGCAGGCACTGGCAGGTGTCTATAGTGCAGAAAAGTTGAAAAGCATTCCTGAGTCATGGAAAAGACATTTTTTCAAGTCTTTCGATGGAGGCAATACATACAGGGTGACAGATGAACTGAAGAAGGAGGTTCTTTTTCGGAAATTTAACTTAATGGATACTTTTCCATTTCGTAGGAAAATGCATACGGTTTTTTTACGTAATGTAATGATATATTTTGATGAAAAGACAAAGCGGCAGTTGGTTCAGCAGGTGTATGAGTTTTTGGAGCCTGGAGGATATCTGTTTATTGGGACGACGGAAACCCTGGATAGAGGCAGTACGCCATTTGAAATTATTCAACCGTCAATATTTAGGAAAAAGGAAGGAATTGGTTAATCTATGCAGCCGATTAAGGTTTTAGTGGTAGAGGATTCTATCGTATTCAGGGAATTGATGGTTCAGAATCTTGGCAGGGATCCTGCAATACAGATTGTAGCAACCGCGAAAGATCCATATGAGGCAAGGGATGCTATTTTGCAATATAAACCGGATGTCATGACATTGGATGTAGAACTTCCGAGGATGAGTGGTATAGAATTCTTGCGTAAGCTGATACCTCAGTATCCGTTGCCAGTTGTGGTCATCAGTGCTCTGAGTGATAAAGTGTTTGACGCAATGAGTGCAGGAGCTGTGGATTTTGTGGCAAAACCCACTATAACGAGCAGAGGGCAGTTGGAGGATTTTATCAAGAATGAGCTTTTGGTAAAAATAAAAATTGCGTCTACCGCTAAAATCAGCAATATCAAGAGGTCGGTTATGATGCAGGAGCAACAGCATCTTCCTGTACAGAAAAAAAATCTTATTGTGGCGATTGGAGCGTCTACAGGCGGAACAGAAGCGATTTTTGCTGTTGCTAAAGATTTGGAACCGGATATTCCGGGCATTGTGGTGGTGCAGCATATGCCTCCTGGATTTACATCAATGTATGCAAAGAGGCTGGATGACCAGTGCCGAATCCGGGTGAAAGAGGCAGAAACAGGTGACAGGGTGCTGCCGGGTACGATGTTAATTGCTCCCGGGGGAGACAGACAGATGCATCTTGTGAAAGTGAATGGTGTTTATCAGGTAGAATGCAAGAAAGGGTCGAAAGTAAATGGGCACTGTCCGTCAGTTGATGTGCTGTTTGAATCTGTTGCGAAGACAGCGGGTTCTGATGCACTGGGGATAATTTTGACAGGAATGGGTGGTGACGGTGCCAGGGGACTGCTTGCAATGAGAAATGCCGGTGCAAGAACTATAGGGCAGGATGAGTCTACCTGCATAGTTTATGGTATGCCCAAGGTTGCTTATGATTTGGGGGCGGTGGAGTATCAGGAGAAGCTGGGGGACATTGCCAAAAGAACATACCAAATATTAAATAAAATGTAAAGGAGAGAAAAGATGAAGATTCTATTGGCAGAAGATGATTTTGCAACAAGAAAATTTATGGTGGATTTCTTATCAAAGTATGGCGAATGTGATGTTACTGTGGATGGAATGGAGGCAGTAGATGCATTCATGATGGCTTTGGAGGATGATGAACCCTATGATTTGGCATGCCTTGACATTATGATGCCGGTTATGGATGGATATCAGGCGCTTGTGGGTATCCGTAATCTGGAAAAAGAAAGAAATATTCCAGAGGATAAGGCAGTTAAGGTAATTATGACTACTGCGTTAAATGAGGAAAGGAATGTCAAGATGGCATTTGAGCTGGGATGTACTATATATTCTGGTAAACCAATTGATAAAGGAAGGTTTGAACAGGCGCTGAAGAAACTGGAGCTGATATAACAAAAGAGTATAAAAGAATATATTAAAATATGCAGGAAGGGAGAAGGATATGGCTGAGGATTTTAACGCGGAAGGCATGCTGGACATGTATCTGTTTGAGAATGGCCAGTTACTGGAACAGCTTCAGGATACGGTTCTGGAACAGAAGGATGCGGATTGCTTTGACGAAGACAGCATAAACGAGATATTTCGAACCATGCATACCATCAAGGGTTCTTCGGGTATCATGATGTTTGATGATATAACGGCTGTGTCGCATAAGCTTGAGGATGTTTTCTACTATCTGAGGGAATCTCATCCGGATAATGTGCCACATCTTGAATTGGTTGACCATGTGCTGGAGGTTTCAGACTTCATTACAAATGAAATGGATAAAATTCGCAATGGAGATCCGGTAGATGGTGATTCCAGTGAGCTTATCGCGAATCTTGATAAATTTCTGGCAAAAATCAAGGGCGAAGACAGCAGCGGCAGTAGTGGCAGCAAGAAGAAAAAAAGGAGAAATGCAGAGCCAGTTCCTGAGAAAGTAGATGAGGGGCCAAAGCAGTTCTACATAGCACCTGTTGCTACA
>CAYYGS010000350.1:0-2818 GCA_964471335.1 uncultured Jutongia sp. | reverse complement strand
CCACCGTAGCAATCACAATAGTTCCCAGCGCATCCTCCTGGTTGTCTCCGGCCAGAAAAGGCTCCAGAAAATCTATAGCAAATTCCATCGCTTCTGCACTCGCAATCAACTGTGGCAGATAATACACCTGTTTGTCGAAAAGCTCACCCACATGATTAATCGCCGGTATCAGACTTCCATCCAATAAAGCCTTTGGCTCCTTCCCTTCCCGGATAGCTGCATCCGTCAATTCCCATGCTTTCTGCTTCCTGCCGTTGACGACCGCCTCAAATATTTCATCCTGATCCAGTTCTCCTAACCGGCTTGTCCCGGCAGCACTGCCACTCTCCGAACGATCCTTCGCAGCCGCTTTGCCTGCCGCAGCCTCCTGCATTGTCACCTCGCCATTCAGGACGGACAGCTTATGCTCCGTTACACGATCAATATAACGGATATCCGCCTCTTCCTTATTCATCAGCAGATCAGCGGCATATACAGCATGCATCAGAAGCTCCTGCGACGGATTCGCAATTGCCATCGTGAGTCCGCTCTGAATCGCCATCGCCATAAAATTACTGTTGACAAAGGCTCTCTCCGGCAGGCCAAAGGAAATATTCGACAGGCCGCACGCCGTGGCCACCTCAAGCTCCTCCCTGCAATAGCGGATTGTTTCCAGCGTCTCACGCGCCGCGTTTTTATTTGCACCAATCGTGGCCACCAGACCATCCACTACAACGTCCTGCGAAGACAATCCGTACGTTTCAGCCTCTTTCAATATCGTATGGATGATTTCCCTCTTCTCCTCCATATCCTTTGGCAGACCAGCGTCAGAAAGAGGAAGCAGGATAAACATTGCTCCATATTTCTTCGCAATCGGAAGCAGGCGCGTAAGCTTCTCCGTCTCCATAGAAATAGAATTAATCAGGGCGCGTCCCGGATAGATGCGAAGCGCCGCCTCAATCACATCCACATAGCTGGAATCAATCGATAACGGAGTATCCGTGATCAGCGTCAGCTCGTTGACCGCCTTCCACATCATCTCCTTCTCATCAATACCGTTCATCCCCATATTGACGTCAAGAATAGCAGCTCCGGCCTCAACCTGTGCCTCAGCAAATTCCCCCACCATGTCCAGCCGTCCTTCTCTCAGCTGAGCCTGCAGTTCTTTCTTGCCCGTGGGATTGATTCGTTCCCCGATGACCTTAAAAGTTCCATCCAGCGAGATTGGCAGCACATTTCGTTCCGTAGACAGCGCGCGTCTGATGACCTTGCCTTCCCGCAGGGAATGTCCCACCTGACCGCGAAGTCCTTCCTTCTCCAAATGCCTCGTCAGAGCGGCAATATGCTCCGGTGTCGTTCCACAGCAGCCGCCTAAAATATCTGCGCCGGCTTCTGCCAGCGTCATCATCTCCGCAGCAAATTCCTCTGCTTCCATTTCATAAACCGTAACTCCATCGACAAGTCTTGGAAGTCCTGCATTTGGCTTTGCCACAATCGGCAGAGATGTATAGTGGGCCATTTTTCTGACCACATCACACATTTGGTCCGGTCCGGTCGAGCAGTTCACTCCCACCGCATCCACATCCATCGCTGTCATGACAAGCGCCGCTGTCTCCGGATTCGTTCCAAAGAGAGTCCTGCCGTCCTCATTAAAGGTCAGGGTCACCATCACCGGAAGACTGCTGCACTCCTTCACAGCCAACACCGCCGCCCGGCACTCCTGCAGGCTCATCATCGTCTCCACAACAATAAAATCTACCCCTGCCTCTTCCAGATACCCGATCTGTTCCTTATAGATATCTACCAATTCCTCAAAGGGAAGCGTCCCCATCGGAAAAAGCTGCTGCCCCGTCATCGTCAGATCACCAGCCACCAAAATTCTGCGGTCTGTTCCTGCCTGTCTGACTGCATCAAAAGAAAGGCCCACCAGCCGGCGGTTCATCTCCCCCAAACTGTCTGCCAGCCCATATTCCTCCAATTTAATCCGATTGCCGGAAAAGGTTGGAGCATAAAGTACATCTGCCCCCGCCTCAATATATTCCTTCTGAAGCCCTACCAGCACCTCCGGGTGCTCCAAAATCCACTCCTCCGGACAAACCCCTACCGGCATTCCCCTTTTCTGGAGATTCGAGCCGGTAGCCCCATCCAGAATCAATCTTCGCTCCAACACTTCTTTTCTAAAATCATCTCTGGTCATTCCAATCTCCATTCCACCGCACTTTCCACGGCTCAAGTAATACAGGAAGAATGCTGGTTTTGCATTCTTCCTGTGTGTAATTCAGAAGTTCTTAGTCAGCGTTTTGTGCTGGCTTAGAACTTTCTTTACACACCTTCATCTGTTTAGTATAACAAAAAATGCGGAGAATGACTACAAATCTTATTCTTTTCTGCAATACTTATTTTTTTTCTTTTCAATGATGATGCTCGAAATGATAGCATATATAAGTGTTATCACTGCAAGAATTATCACAACATAAAAAATCCATCTTACGCAAAACAACACATCAATCATACATAATAAAAAGATAATTCCGCAAAACAAAAACACAATAGCAGACTGTCGATAATAAGGGCTTTTGTCCATATTATCGCGCTCCTCTTTCGAAGCATAAAGATACGCGTTATTTAACAGAACCCCTTTTTCCTGAAAAGAACACATACTAATAATAAAGGATGCGATTGCAAACACCAAAGAAATAATTACACCAATTTTTTCCGCCATAAATAATCTCCTCCGTTATCAAAATTACAACCGCTGACAGCTTACATTGTTAAACCGGTTATCCAATAATGAGCGACAATGGCAATACATATTGCACTTGGTAAAAAGAAAAGAAAC
>CAYYGS010000349.1:593-2819 GCA_964471335.1 uncultured Jutongia sp. | reverse complement strand
ATGAATCAATGCATTATAAACAGCTTCCCTGACAGCATCCCGTGCAAAAGGATATGTTTCCACACGAGTTTCCTTATGATAACTTATAAGTGCTTTCAAGTACTTAAGGTATATCAAATCTATAATGCGGTCTGCCTGCAGGAAAAGCGAGCCATATACTTCATCCATATACTCTATTTCAGCACCATGGAATTTTCCTATCTTACTGTAGGCGCCGTGAAACCACTTTTCTGGATGACGATGAAATAACAGCACAGCTGCTCTTGTCAAAGATCTATTTTGAACCAGTTCCAATCGCTCTAACAATTCCTGATTGCTGATTTCCAGATCATCCTTTGTCATTCTCTTATGCCTTAAGGCTTCCCGGCGAAAGATGTCAAAACTTTCTTTGTCCAGGTCATCAACGGAAACATTTGTAATGACGGCGTCTTCCCAACGTGTCCCCATCTTTCTTGACAGGAAATCTGTAAGGGCTATCCCTGTCAGTTGTTGCTTAGTGCTTCCGCTGCGATAATGATACTCTCCTTTGTAGTTCACAGGAAAACTGCTGGGATTTATTGAAATCTCAATGTATTCCTGATCTGCGTCTGACAATAAGTTAATATCTGCAACAATACCCAGAGTGGTTTGAATTTTATTAGGGATCTCCTCCAATAATCTTTTTGAATTTTTTACGCCTACTACTGTTCCATCATCTTTTGTACCAATATATATTTTCCCGCCCTGGGCGTTTGCAAATCCGCATATCCATTTGAGGTAATCATCGCGCCATGATTCCTTCCATTCAATATTTTGGCTCTCCTTCAAGCATTCACCTCCTTGAGAGATTTTTTGATGTTTTCCAAGACGGAACCTCTTTCAGTCATTCTCAATAGTATTTACAATTTTTTGAAGAAATTCATCCATATTTTCAGCCAGGATACCATGGGGATTCTTCTCATACTTTTCATAGTAACCATATTCGCAATCCACCCACTCAACTGCCCCGGTCTGATTGTTAATAACAATTGTGATCTGCCCTATGTTGGTGAAAAACTCTCCTATATACACACGCTGTCCGAAATCATTTCCCCCAGTCCATGTATAAAAACGGTCACGGATAAATCTGGCTGAAGTTTTTTCGTTTGTACACGGAAATAACCGGATGTCTGTCCTTCCTTTGATTCCATTAGATCGAAACCAGGCGTCAAAACGCTTATTTCCTATTGGAATAATGAAGTCTTTTTCCGGCATGACCACAGTTCCATCAACAGCTGGCGCAAACACCCTGGAATAGAAATTCTTCACACTTTCATTCAGCCGGAAGCCTAGGAACATTTCCGCCTTTTCAAAGTCGGGTCTGACATTGCCCTGACTGGCAGACACATATTCCCGGATATTGATATTTGCCTCGCGAACTGTTCCGGGCTGCGGTTTCCTGTCACATTCCTCTGTATTATATCTGAACATTTCATGGTAAATTGCATCCACCCGCGCCAGTTCCTTTTTTGCAAATGCTTTGTCAGCGTAACGGAGGTCTGACAGTGGATCTCCGCCTGTCTTCTGACATAATTTGGAGGCACAGGATGCAAATTCCTCTAAAGGAGTATTGCTATAAAGTTCTTCTAATTTCCTGCGGATCATTTCATTACTTTTCTCTGAGTCATAATGCACGATACCTCTGTTTATAGCGCTGTTTAATACACCACGAGCCTTGTTCAGATCAGCGGATATAAATTCTAATTCAAGAAGAAGTTCATCTTCAGGATTCTCTATAAAATACTGGTTTAACGTATCTTCAAAATTTCTTTCCAAATGAAATCCTGACAATTCAAGCAAAATGGTTACCCTTAAATCTTCCCACATATTTATAGTCCTGCCTTTCTGTAATCTGCGAATTCTTGACATCGAAAAGCGTATGCTTTTTGGTGTATGCTCACCACATGCGTGTAAAAATACATTGCATCCCTATTCAATTTTGAAAAAGAGAGCTATTTGCATACCATTGTGGTATCTCATCAGATACGGTCACCAGTTTTTCACCCTCATATAGTGCAAACCTCCTGATTTTTTCAGTATTATCATACAATATAGTTTTGTTACACAAAGGCACTACTACAGGAAGAACATTTAAACTTTCCACATATCTTCTTTCTATGTCACTTTCAGAAATACCATGTCCGCCATGTTCTACCCTGTAAGCCACGCGAGCTTTAGCTATTTTAGCAGACTCAACTCCCACATAAT
>CAYYGS010000349.1:0-583 GCA_964471335.1 uncultured Jutongia sp. | reverse complement strand
TTGCTAAATCAATCGTTTTTAGGATACTTTTCCCGCAAAGGGTTGTTTCCTGATTAAAGGATTCACCATTTCGCAAGTACTCGTCTATTTTCTGAACTGCGATTTTTCCGGCCCTCATAACATTGGCTAAATTATTCCAATCACCAAATGACCTGACAATTTCGTCTGTATTGACCCGTTTCATTCCCTGCAATAATTCGAGGGTATGATACAAAGTTGATTTTCCAGCGCCATTAACTCCTGCAATGAGAACATATTTCTTCACTAAAAAAGATTCCCTTCAATTACTTTTTTTTGCTTTTGTTGGAGTAAAAAATTTCCTATGAATTCATAAAAAACCTGTTCTTCTTTTGATGGCGCTTCATTGATTAATTGCAATGTGTCTTCCGGACTTAATTCACTAATCTCTTTATAAAAGTCATAATATTTTTGTGCGTCACACATATTTTGATATTCCTCCAAATAATATTCATACTCTCTTTTCAGCAAAGCATTCATTCAATATCATATTACCAATCAGGAAATCACACATCCAGTTCCGCTTCCTGGGCATGCTTATAGATAAAGGCCTTGCGGGGCGGAA
>CAYYGS010000348.1:0-2828 GCA_964471335.1 uncultured Jutongia sp. | reverse complement strand
GTGGCTTCACGTAACGGTGCATAATGTCCTACAGAACAGGACATAAGCACCGACGGCCGCCAAATCCCCCGGAAACCCTGGAAGATGGCAGCATTGCCGTGAGTTGGCGGAGCGGGCATTTATCGCACCATCGAAGCCGCAAGGCATTTAGACATTCCCAAAGGCGTAGGGCGCGCAGACAAAATCAACATGGAGCTTTCGGACACCCTTAAAATATTACAGAAGCGAACAGGATCTGCGGCGCAATAGAAGAATCACCACATATGACGGATAAGAAGGGATTATCCTGCTCAAATATGCTCTTCGGGGCAGAAAATTGTTGCACTTATCCTATCAAAAAAACACCTGAGCAAGAAGGAGGAAAAAGAGAGTTGCAGATATTGGAAGCAAGGAAATACTTGCCTTTCTTCATAAAACATGCTACAATCGGCAGTAATTTATATAAAAGGGGAACAAGGATCCTGTGGTGTATTCCACAGGTGCAAAGAAAGGTATGGTGATGAAATGAAGCAAAGAAAATTTCCTATGGGAATTTCGCTTCTTTTGACTCTGGCGCTTTGCCTGACAGGCTTGCATGCGTCAGGATGCTATGCGTCGGCTATGGGGAAGCCGACCGTGACGGTAGGCAAGAGAAATGAGACGACAGCCGTCCTTCAGATTAAGAAGGTGAAGAAGGCTGTGGGATATCAGGTTTTTGTCGCAAATTCCCGCAAGGGTAAATTTCAGCAGATGGGTTCTACCAGGACGGGTAGCTTCCGTATCACGAAACTTAAGAAGAATAAGGCATATTTCGTGAAGGTTCGCGCATATAGGACGTCGGGAAGCCGTATTATCACGGGGAAATATTCATCTGTATTGAAGGTGGACAAATACCAGATTCAGACGCAGGAAGAGACATATATTAAACAGGTGCTTACATTGGTAAATGAGGAGCGCTCCAAGGCGGAGCTGTCGCCGCTGGAGTCGGGCGGGCAATTAAACGAGGCTGCCATGACCCGGGCAAAGGAGCTGGCACAGCTTTTTTCCCATACCAGGCCGGATGGGCGTGACAGCTTTACCGTATTGACGGAGGCGGGGATCATGTATTCTTCTGCCGGTGAAAATATCGCCTCTGGACAAAGTACGCCGGAAGAGGTGATGGATTCCTGGATGAATTCTACCGGCCACCGTGCAAATATTCTGTCTGATAAGTATACACAGATAGGAATAGGGTATTATGTGACTGGTGGACAATCCTACTGGGTGCAGCTGTTTGTAAAGGAATGATAAGGGAAGGAAAAAGCTTTTACAAAAAAATTTAAATTAGGGGTTGCATTTTTTGTAAAAATTTGTTATAGTAACAACACTGTTTGAAAAAACAGTGTTCCGCGCGATTAGCTCAGCTGGCAGAGCACCTGACTCTTAATCAGGGTGTCCAGGGTTCGAACCCCTGATCGCGCATAAAGTCCTCATTTGACAGCATTGACTGTTGGGTAGGGGCTTTTTTTTTGCCCGATTGCCCTGGGTCGAAAACAGTTGAAACGTGTATTTGTGTATGCTATGATGATGGGGTCAAAAGGAAAAAAGGAAAGGAGTCAGAATATGATTGCAAAAAAAATGGTAAAGTATGTTGAGGGCAGCTCCGTGACGAGGGCCATGTTTGAAGAGGGAAAGAAAATGGCAGCGAAGTATGGCGCGGAAAATGTGTATGATTTCAGCCTTGGAAATCCGAGTGTACAGCCGCCGAAGGCAGTGAAGGATGCAATCGTGCAGATCCTGGAGGAAGAAGACCCCTGCTTTGTGCATGGATATATGAATAATTCCGGGTACGAGGAGGTGCGGCAGGCGATTGCTGATTCGCTTCAGGAGCGTTATGGGTTGTCCTGCAGCGCACAGAATATCCTGATGACGGTAGGTGCGGCAGGCGGATTGAATGTGATTTTGAAGACGCTGCTGGATCCGGAGGATGAAGTGATCGTTTTTGCACCGTATTTTGGAGAATATAATAATTATATTGCGAATTTTGATGGAAAGACAGTCGTTATATCGCCAAACCCGCCGACCTTCCAGCCGAATCTGAAGGAGTTTGGGGAGAAGATCACGGCTCGCACGAAGGCGGTTATTGTAAATAATCCGAACAATCCGACGGGTGTTATTTACAGTGAGCAGATGTTTCGCGAGATGGCGGCTGTTTTGGAGCAGAAGGAAAAGGAATATGGCACATCTATTTATCTGATTTCGGATGAGCCGTACCGTGAACTGGCATATGACGGGGCGAAAGTGCCGTGCCTGCCGCATTTTTATAAGAATACGATTGTGGGGTATTCCTACAGCAAATCTCTGTCGCTTCCCGGAGAGCGTATCGGCTATCTGCTGATTCCGTCGGTGATTGATGATTTTGAAAATATATCTTGTGCCGCTAATGTGGCGAACCGTATTCTTGGCTTTGTCAATGCGCCTTCGCTGATGCAGCTGGCCGTGGCAAGATGTCTGGATGCCAGGACGGATGTGGATGCGTATGACAGAAACCGAAAAATGCTTTATAATGCCTTGAAGGAATATGGTTTCGAGGTGGTGAAGCCGGAGGGAGCATTTTATCTGTGGGTGAAGACGCTGGAGCCTGATGATGCCGCATTTGTTGCAAAGGCCAAGGAATATAATCTCCTGCTGGTGCCGGGCAGTTCCTATATGTGTCCCGGTTATGTACGTATCGCCTATTGTGTATCGCCGGAGATGATCCAGCGCTCCCTGCCGGCATTTGAAAAGCTGGCAGAAAGCTACAGGAAATAAGGAGACAGGATTAAGATGAATACATGGAGAGATAATCTGAGAGAGATAGAGCCATATGT
>CAYYGS010000347.1:0-2864 GCA_964471335.1 uncultured Jutongia sp. | reverse complement strand
ATCCCTCCTGTTTATGCTTCCTGGCAGGCTGCATTATGTGGGACTAAGAGTATGCAAAGTGTGGCAGTGATGCTTAACAGATGGATTTTAGTAAGAAACAATGAAAGGCTTTCCATGACGGGGCTTTTTTTGATGTAATAAAACAGGGGCATCTTCTTCCCTGTTTTACACCCATTTTCGTAGACATATCTACATGAAATCATGTCTGCACATAGACATGTTTTCAAATATATCTGTTTTTCTATTTGGTGAGTACATAATCGCCTATTTTCTCAAAAAAGGCACAGAGATATGAAGTGGTATGCTGTAAGTAGCATGGGCGAGGAATGACCCTGTGGAAAGGAGGGAGAAATGGATAGGATCCCAGAAAGTGCCATTGTAAATATACAGAGGTATTTCCATGAAAACCTGCCGAACTATGAGGTGGTAAAGGTGCGGAGGAAATCATGGCACGAAGATGATGCACATCTTTTTATGGTAGTGGCAAAGAAAAATACGGGTTCATATGCAGTCTGGACAAGTTGGAACGAGAGTACCCATTCCCTGAATTATGGGCATTATGACATTGCTGATCTGGAGGCCTGTGAGCGAATTATGGATAAGTTCTATAATGGCAAGACCTGATCTGTATTTCTACCACAGGCAATTACTGCAAAGGCATTTGTAGAAAACTTATAATTCCAGAGGAAGGAGGGGATAGATGGACTGGCACGGTCTATAAGAAAGATGAAGGAAAAAAATAAATACAGGGTGATGGGATGCCTTCTTTCGGGGAGGCATTTTTCTGTACATAAAACCTTATAGGAAGCAGGGATTGATCCTTATGTTTTTGCAGACATATAGACATGTCTTCATGTAGCCAGTTCCATTTCTGCTAAAATTTACATTGATACCGATCCTGTATAATCAGAGTATGGAAGCAGCAGGTATAGGGGAACCTCCCTTTTCCCTGCCTCCAATTCGGTAAATACCTTAAGGAAATGCCAGAAGGGATCCAATCTCTGCGAAAAAAGCGGAAAATTTTTTGTGATAGAATGGGGATATGTCAGGAAGATGAAGACCTGCAGGAAAGGAGGGTTGTGCACATATGGGATGCTTCTGGAAGGATACGGTTATTCAGGAAAGGATGGTGTAAATTATGATGGATACAAGGAAATGCAATACAATGATGGATGATAGCTTAAGACGGATGAGGATCAGGGAAGGCCCGATAAAAAGCGATGAAAACCTGCTTGTGGAAGACCAGCTGAAGAAAGGCTTTCTTAGGCTTTATGAATACACTGGAGGCAGTATATACATATCGGAAGACGACATTGGGATGGACTACTGCAATAATGCTGTCCTGGTGGCGGAACTTGAAGTTACGGTCAGACCTGAGAAGAAACAGGTAAAACCAGACAGGATTTTCAGCGAGTACGGATATAGCCATGAAGACCTGATGAAGCAGCAGCTTCTGCATTTTGCCTGTTTTTATGGTTTCTCCCTTGGCCTGCTGGATTTAAACAAAAGGAAGAGGTGTGCTTAAGGCCAGGGATATCTCCTGTACAGCGGGATGGATGATGCAGGAAGGTGGCAGTGAAGGGAGGTGATAAGGAGGTATGCCCAAATATCCCAAGAATTACAAGGATGTTGAGTATTATGTGAGCGGTAGGAAAAGGCGGGTTTCCAGTTCCACAAAAGCCGTTAGTGATTTTTTGGCCATTGTGCATGAGGAGAATCCTACCTTTACGATCAGGCAACTCCGTGACCTGTTAACAGACCGTTCACGGTATATACCTGATCATGAAGCGATAGGGGTCCTGGATGCCCACATCAAGGCGGGGTATGGGGATCATGTACCAAATTGGAGATAGAGTCAGATAAAAATTTAATGGGATTTTAGAAGGCTTTGGCTTATCTGATGGCAGACCATGGGAATATTGCAGACAGGGGATTAAAAAGGAAATGAAAGAGGGGGGAGACCCAATCCTTTCTTTTCCATACATACTATGAACAGGTATCTGACAGGTACTGTTCCACACTACATTCTTTGCAGAACCCTGCTGGCTTTTTCCTGCTTCTGCTATCCCCCAAATAATCCAGTAAAAAAGGAAGGAGATATGAACTATGAAAGACGGAAAAGAATTAGCTGTTAAGGTAAAGGATTTTTTAAATGTATTCACGGGCTGGAATTTTCAGATCCAGCAGGAAGGAGATTCCTATGTGGTAGGAACTTCTTTGGAAAATGAACAGGGGCACCATATGATAGTCTGCTATGAAATACATAATGGGAGTGTCCGATTAAGGGTAATTGCCATTGAGTGTAAATGCACTCCCGAATATATCATGGAGAAGGTCAAATCCGCAGGACTGCAGTTCAGGGTTAATGCGGTGGAACTGGGTGGATCGGTGTTTGCCCTTGAAAAGGCAATGACTTCGAAAGTCTTGGATCATAGATTATTTGCTATTGCAAGGGACCAGATGCCTGCCATGATGGAAATAATGACTGAGATCATACATGAAAAGGCTGTATAAGTAAAAACGGCAGACGGAAACCGCCAGGGAACAGGAAAGTGTCCATGACTGAAAACGGAATAAAGGGCCCTGCCAGGAGCCTGAAATCCTGGCAAATAATAAAGGAAAACGAGGAAATGATATGAATAATGAAGATTTAACTAAGGACTGGTATATTGAAACATTGGTAACAGATATTTTGTATGCGGATTTGGAGGCGGGAAATGTTGACTTCCTTAGAATGGCATATGATAAGCTTGGGATTAATAAGAAAAGAATAATGGAAATGAGGGAGATGTGCCCTAAAATCAGTTCCAAGGAAATACATATGGTGGATGAGGATAATATAGGTAATATTACGGAGGAATTAT
>CAYYGS010000346.1:0-2880 GCA_964471335.1 uncultured Jutongia sp. | reverse complement strand
GAATCCGAAGAAAAAGCGCGCCGTGTGACAGGTGAGTCAAGACAGGAGGCAGATAAGATCCTGTTCCAGTCCCGTGCCGCTGCAGAAAAGCGTATTTCGCATGCACGTACAGAGGCAGAGAAGCTTATTTCAGATGCGCGTTATAAATCAGAAACACTTCTTTCGGAGTCAAAATCAAAGGCAACCAAGCTTTTGTCTGAGTCTAAGACGAGGGCAGAAATGCTTTTATCAGAGTCTAAGAAGACGGCAGACCATACAATTACAAAAGCAAGGACTGTTGTGGAGACTGCTGTGTCTGAGGCACAGGGCAAAGCGCAGAAGATTACTGCAGATGCAAAAGTGAAGGCAGATCGTATCATGACGAGTACAAAGGCCGATGCGCATGATATTGTTAAGGAAGCAAGAGAAAATACCGAAGAAATCATGAGTGAAACCAATCTGAATCTCAAGGATCTGTCCCTGACGATGAAGAAACTTATGAAGAATTATGAGGAATATAAAAAGCGTTATCATAGTATGCTTAAGACGCAGCTTGAACGGCTTGAAAATAATAAGGATGATATTGATATTGAAGGATTGGAGAGCCTGTTGGAATCACGTCAGGTTATTCTGGCAGAGAGCCAGGAGGCTGTGACTAAAAAGGCAAATGAGATGTCAGATCATGCCGATGAGCTGCGTATCACGGATGAGGACATTAAGGAGGAGACATCCATCAACGCTGTGGATGATCTGCTGGCAGAGCTGGGCTCCTTTGACTCTATGGCTACGGAGGAGACAGAAATTGATACGCTTGATATCAATTCCTTTATAGAAAAGACGATGGCAGATTCTGTACCACCGAAAATCAATCTTTCCGAAGAGATTTCACTGACGGAGAAGGCGTCGCCTCTGGATCAAACGCCACCAGCAGAAGCAGAAAAGGAGGCAGAGGGACTTGTAAATATTGATACTTCCATGTTTGGAAGTATTGCTTCCGGTATCAATGTCGATCCACAGGAGGCAGAAGTCTCATACAATAAGGAAAAGGAGCCTGTTCCGGATGCAGCGGAGGATGATACAACGGAGACCGTTGAGGAAGCAGCAGCAGAGCCCAAGACAGAGGATACTTCTGCTGATGATGAGGAACGATTAATTAAGCCGGCCAAGCCGATGACCTTTAAAGAGGATCCGTTTGCCGCTTCTATGCTGGGAACATCCTTTGACGATGATGATTTAGATATGAATTCCTTTGGTTCCGATATCAATATTGGCCAGGAAGAGATGAAAATAGAGTCCGAAGCGGCAGCGGCCGCAGAGGAGGAGACTCCTGTTGCATCGAAGCCGGAAGTTGAAGAGACGGCGAGCCAGACAGAGGAGACCATACCCGATTTTGCAGCTTTAGCCGCTGAGGCGTTGCGTGCAGAGGCAGAGGCAATGAATGCTGCAGCAGTAGAACATGAAAGTACAGATTTTTCGTCTTCCGCAGCAGTGGATTTCACGGGGGCAGGAAGCGGTTCTGCTACTGATGATTCTGCCGCGTTTACATCCGAACAGCCATTCCATATTCCGATGCCTAATTTCGGGAATATGACAGATAACGCTACAGAATCAGGATTCCAGTCAATGGGGACAGCAGATAATACTTATGGAAGCCCGGCAGAGGAATCGGCTTTTGAAAGTATGGGAAGCACACCTTCCTTTGATACAATGAATTCATCCCTGTACAGCGGCATGTCTGCAGGAGCAGGAGCTTATGATGCAGCGGCATCAGAGCCGGCGTTTACAAGTATGTCAGGTGATACTTACGGTACAGAAACCGCAGAGTATTCATCTTCACAGGAGAATGGATACCAGCCGGAGACGGGTTCATACCAATATGATGCACCGACAGCGGCCGCAACAGAGGAATATACGAACCATCAGCCAACTATCCAGGAGACATATGATCCGCAAAATTATCTTACAAATGAGACATATTTTGGATCAGCAGATAATGTGCCATACTCTGGAAACCCAGCTGATTTCAATAATGGAATCACGGGAGAGGAGGACACTCAACAGGAGATGCCAGAGCAAGCACCTGTTGATTTGTTCAACACGCCGAGCGATATTTCAATTGCACCGGCCAACGATGAATATGCTGTTTCAAGAAATCCTGCCGGTGCAGATACCGGAAACGGGACACCGTTTACCTTTATTGATGCCGATGTGGAAAGCTGATGATGCCCTTCCCCGCATGAAAATGCGAAGAAAATAAATTGTTGATGCTATTTAGGACTGCCGATCCAGACAGGCTGTTTGGTTTGGCAGTTCTATTATATTTGCTCTGGTCTTAATCTTTTTATTGGCAAGCTGGAGTGTCAATAAGGTGTTTGAAAGGAAAAGGAAGATGAAAATAAGAAAATATATTCTTGGATTTTTTGGTTTTGTCATTTTATTTGGACTGGATCAGTGGACAAAGTGGCTGGCGTATACCAGATTAAGATCTGTTGAAGAGATTCCGGTTTTAGGGCAGATCTTTGTGCTGCGGTATCTGGAAAACAGGGGGGCTGCCTTTGGTATTCTGCAGAATCAGAGAATTTTGCTTGTTGTTATGACGGCAGTTGTTTTGATTGCACTTTTTGCGGTATATTGCCTTCTTCCGATGGAAAAGAAATTTCTTGCACTGAGAATTTTGACAATTTTGTTGGCGGCTGGAGCGTTGGGCAATTTGTGGGATCGTATTTTCCGACAGTATGTCGTTGATTTTCTGTATTTTAAGTGGATTGATTTTCCAATTTTTAATTTGGCAGACTGCTATGTGGTGATAGCGGCGATTGTCGGCCTTTTATTGATTTGTTTTTATTATAAAGAGGAAGACCTGCAGGAGATCTATCATCCAAAAAAGGAATAAAACACTGA
>CAYYGS010000345.1:0-2883 GCA_964471335.1 uncultured Jutongia sp. | reverse complement strand
AACGGACACAACGTGAGATCGCACAGATGTATGATATTTCGCGTTCCTATGTATCCAGGATTGAAAAAAAGGCTCTGGGGAAGCTTAGAAAGTGCTATGACAGTATGTCATGAAAAGTGATATCGGCTGTCAGTCAGTAAAGAGTGGCTTGTGATTCGCGTGAGAGTATGCTAAAATAAATGCTGGCGCATTTATTAGGAGAATCTGCGATTCTCCGTTATGCGCAAAAAATGCGCGAGAGTTATGCTAAAATATGTTTTGTTGATTTGATTCGCAATGGTATTTGTAACATTTTGATGTGTAGAAAACGTGCACAGAGAAAATGATAAATTGAATTTGAAAATACATGGAAATAAAGGAGATTATCAGGTATGCATTATATTGAGGAGTATAAGGAAGGCGATAAATTTTACGGCATTTATCTCTGTAAGACCAAACAGATTTTGAAGACGAAGGCTGGAAAGACATATTATTCCTTAATCTTGCAGGACAGGACGGGAGTAATCGATGCGAAGATCTGGTCGTTAAATAATGGAATCGCTGATTTTGAGTCAATGGACTTTGTAATGGTGGATGGTATGGTGACGTCGTTTCAGGGAGCGCGTCAGGTCAATATCAGCCGTTTACGCAGGGCGCAGGAGGGAGAATATGATCCGGCGGAATATATCCCTTCCTCTAAATATGATTTGGACAAGATGTATCAGGAACTGATAGGATATATTGATTCGATTAAGGAGCCGCATTTGAAAAAGCTGGCGCAGATGTGTTTTGTGGAGGATCAGGAACTTGCCAAAGAGTTTCGGATACATTCTGCTGCGAAAACAGTTCACCATGGCTTTGTGGGAGGGCTTTTGCAGCATACGTTGTCCGTGACGAAAATATGTGATTTCTTTGCATCAAATTATCCGGTACTGGACAGAGATTTGCTGATTACGGCTGCCATTTTTCATGATATTGGAAAGGTGTATGAGCTGTCAAAATTTCCGTCGAATGATTACACAGATGAAGGGCAGCTGCTGGGACATATTTTCATCGGTGCGGAGCTCGTTGGCCAAAAGATCCAGCAAATCCCGGATTTTCCACCGGTGCTTGCGACAGAACTGCGCCACTGTGTACTGGCGCATCAGGGGGAATTGGAGTATGGTTCCCCGAAAAAGCCTGCGATTGCTGAGGCAGTAGCGCTTCATTTTGCGGATAATGCAGATGCAAAGCTGGAGACAGTGACCGAGGTGTATGATAAGGCTGATCCTACGACGGAGTGGCTTGGCTATAATCGTCATATGGAGTCAAATCTGAGGCAGAGTTCAGGATATATTCAGAAGAGGAAGGAAAATAAGTAGAAAATTTATTTGCTTTGTATTATAAGCCGCTGAACGCGGTATGGAGGTTAGGTTGAGGGAAGAGGACAGACAGATATTCCGGAAGAACCAGGAGTTAACATTAGAGATTACAGATATGGGAAAAGATGGAGAGGGTATCGGCAAAGTGGACGGCTATACCCTCTTTGTTAAGGATGCTTTAGTGGGAGATGTGATTCGTGCGAGAATCCTTAAAATGAAAAAAAGATATGGTTATGCCAGATTGATGGAGATTATTACTCCTTCTGCGTGGAGGGTGGATCCGGCTTGCCCGGTAGCCAGACAGTGCGGAGGATGTCAGCTGCAGCACTGCAGCTATGAGAGACAATTGGAGTGGAAGGAAAAGAAGGTGGCAGATTGTATTACCCGTATCGGTGGTATCCCTGTTGGAGAGAGTGGGATACCGATGGAGCCGATCCTGCGGATGGAGAATCCTTACCATTATCGGAATAAGGGACAATTTCCTGTCGGCTATGACAAAGACGGAAAATTGGTTACAGGGTTTTATGCGGGACATTCTCATCAAATCATTCCCTGTACAGATTGTGCGATCCAAAATCCCTGTTGCCGTCCGATTTTAGAGACAATAATACAGTATATGAAGGAATTTGGCGTGACGGCGTACCGTGAGGAGCAGCAGACAGGGCTGGTCCGCCATGTTTTGATCAGAGTGGGTGTCAGAACCGGGCAGATTATGGTATGTCTTGTCGTGAATGGCCGTGGTCTGCCGCACCAGGACGAGCTGATAAGCCGTCTTCTGGACTGCACGATACCTGACACGGATGGGCAGGAATCAAAAATCACCAGTATATGTCTGAATAGAAATCAGGAAAATACAAATGTGATATTGGGGAAGGAAATTACAGTTTTGTACGGCACCCGTTACATAGAAGATATGATTGGGGAGGTTCGCTTTCAGATATCGCCGCTGTCGTTTTATCAGGTAAATGCGGAACAGACGATTAAGTTATACGAGACGGCTATGGAATATGCTGATTTAAAGGGTGGTGAGACCGTCTGGGATCTGTATTGCGGCATTGGAACGATTTCACTCTTTCTGGCCAAGAAGGCAGGACATGTTTGTGGTGTTGAGATTGTACCGGAGGCGGTGGAGGATGCCCGGAACAATGCGGCAATTAACGGTATAAAAAATGTGGAGTTTTTCACTGGGGCGGCGGAAAAAGTTGTACCGGAGCAGTATGAAAAAAGTCGGGGGGCACTGCGGGCAGATGTCGTGGTGCTTGATCCGCCGAGGAAAGGCTGTGATGAGAGGCTGTTGGAAACAGTCATTCAAATGAATCCAGACCGAATCGTGTATGTGAGTTGTGATCCGGCAACGCTGGCAAGAGATTTAAAGGTTTTGTGTGGAAGCGGGTATGAGTTGAAGCGGGTGCGCGCGTGTGATATGTTTGGGTGGTCGGGGCATGTGGAGACGGTATGTCTACTACATCGGAGGGATTCGTGAAAATCCTTGAATTTAGGCACTTTGAGAGGTTTTTCAGGTTTGACCAGAGTGATAGAAAAA
>CAYYGS010000344.1:1503-2889 GCA_964471335.1 uncultured Jutongia sp. | reverse complement strand
ATTAAATGAGCGCAGCTGACCGGTAACATGCAGCGGCAGCCCCGGGGTGACCTCAACGGTTTTTAAAAGCCGCTCGGAGGCAAGGATCAAAGGGAGATCCGCCTGACCGGAAAGGCGTTCTACGCGAAGGGGGAATTTATAAAAAGCTTCTCCGTGATTTTCATGGGAGAAGACGGGCTGCGTCTGCGCGATGCCGGAAAGCTCTACAAAGTTTCGATTATTTTCCATAGCGTACACCTCAAAACGGTTTGATGATGCAGTCTATGAAAGAAAATGAAGGAGTATGCTGTGCGCTTTGAATGGAAAGAGCACTTTTGTGCAAGCAAGCAGGAGAAGCAACGCTCCCATCTTTCCGATAAAAGGCAGGTCATTCTCTGCAATTCCTCTGTCGATCATCCATGCCATAACAATCGGCACCGTCAAATCAAAACAGGCCTCCAGAAGCTTAAACAGAGGTCCCAGGACACACTCCTTTTTATAATCTTTAATATATCGCAATAATTTAACCATTTATCACAACCCCCTCTGACTTTCCCCGCACAGCGGCACATATCTATATATTCCCAATGCATTCGACACATATCCCATTGATATATAATAATCCCCCATTCCTGCCACAGTCCCGCAGCCTTTTTCAAGCCACAGGCAATCCCTATAAGAATAAGTCAAAACCCACGAAAATACAAGCATATTTTGTTTGGTTGGAGTTGCGCAAAATCAAAAAAGGTGATACGATTATTTCCTATTCTGTACATATTTCATTGATTTAGGAGAATTTTCATGGCCAAATATACGTTTATCGCCCCATGCCATTTCGGCCTGGAGGCTGTTTTAAAAAGAGAAATTCAGAATCTCGGATATGAAATCACACAAGTAGAGGACGGCAAGGTGACCTTTACCGGAGACGAGACGGCTATCTGCCGTGCCAACATGTTCCTGCGCACTACAGAGCGTATTCTCATCAAAATCGGAAGCTTTCGGGCCGTTACCTTCGATGAGTTATTTGAGAAGACAAAGGCTCTCCCCTGGGATGAATTCATTCCACAGGACGGCAAATTCTGGGTCACAAAGGCCACTTCCATCAAAAGTAAGCTTTTCAGCCCCTCTGATATCCAGTCCATCATGAAAAAGGCAATGGTTGATAAGCTTAAATCAAAATATAATATTAATTGGTTCTCCGAGGATGGAGCAGAATTTCCTATCCGTGTCACGATACATAAAGATATCGTCACGGTCGGCCTCGACACCTCCGGCGAATCACTCCACAAAAGAGGATATCGACAGGCGACCGTCAAAGCTCCAATCACAGAGACGCTTGCTGCCGCCCTGATTATGCTGACCCCCTGGAAACAGGACCGTATCCTGGTAGATCCTTTCTGCGGCAGC
>CAYYGS010000344.1:0-1493 GCA_964471335.1 uncultured Jutongia sp. | reverse complement strand
TACAGCAGAGGAATGGGGTCATCTGATTCCCAGAAAATGCTGGTACGACGCTGTCAATGAAGCGGAGGATCTGATTCGCCGTGATATTAAAATGGATATTCAGGGATATGATATTGATGTCGCGGCCATCAAAGCCGCCATGGAAAATGCCCGTATGGCAGAAGTAGAAGATATGATCCATTTCCAACAAAGACCTGTCTGCGATCTGAGCCATCGTAAAAAATATGGATTTATTATTACAAATCCTCCCTATGGACGACGCCTTGAGGAGGAATCAGAGATGCCGGAACTCTACCGCGAAATCGGTGAAGCCTTTTCCCACCTGGACAGCTGGTCCTATTATATTATCACTGCTTTTGAACAGGCAGAACGCTATCTCGGACGAAAGGCAGACAAGAACCGCAAAATATACAATGGCATGATGAAGACATATTTCTATCAATATATGGGCCCCAAGCCCCCAAGAAGGCAAAAAAAGATGGAGAATAATAATCTCCATACCGCTTCTGACAGCACAAGCCGTGCTGCTACATAATAACACCAATACTACACAGCATTGTTATGCACTGCATATGAACGCCATTCCTACTGCATGTCAATGCCATGCTTATTGCATGGCATATAAAAAATCTATGATCTGGCGTAAGCTTTCTGTCGTATTCCGTTGGTATACCGTCTCCTTCTCCAACTCATGAGAAACATTATTGACAGAAAATGCCGTTTCTAAAATCTGTTCCAAATTATGTTGTACTGCATCAAACTCACGGTTCTTTTCCTCTTCGGTCACAGAATGGCGGATCATCATGGCGTGTTCCCTCACCTCACTCGTCAATGTAACCAGACGATCTGTTATATTAATGGCATCAAAGGACATCTGCTCCATGCTGCTCAGCGAATTTTCCATCCGCTGCAAAACCAATTCCGTGGTTTTCTCCGTTTCACGACCCTCCATGCTACAATACCTCCAATAATTCGTATATGCCGGATATGCCAATTAGCTGCAGTCCATTCAGGCCGTCACTGGAAATCTCCAGCTGCCTTCGATTTACCTCAGGCAAAATACAGCGTTTAAATCCCAATTTAGCTGCCTCCTGTACTCTCTGTCCCGCCATATCGACTGCTCGAACCTCGCCTGCCAGTCCCACCTCGCCAAAGCAGATCGTCCTGCTGTCAACCGCCTGGTTCCGATGACTGGAAAGGATCGCAAGTACAATCCCCAAATCCAACGCAGGCTCACTGATCCGCATACCACCAGCCACATTGACATAAGCATCCATCTCAGACATTCTCGCTCCGAGTCTTTTCTCCACTACTGCCAGCAGAAGATTGAACCTGTTGGAATCAGTACCTGCGGCTGTCCGACGCGGAAAGTTAAAATATGTCTGACATACAAGACCCTGCACTTCTACCAGAATCGGCCTGGTTCCCTCCATCGAGCATGTTACCACAGATCCCGGCTCATTCTCCGGCTTACCCTGCAGCATACATTCTGA
>CAYYGS010000343.1:0-2897 GCA_964471335.1 uncultured Jutongia sp. | reverse complement strand
GTCCACAGCCACCGTCGGCTCATCCATAATGATCAGTCCGGGTTTATGGGCAATACCACAGGCGATATTCAATCTCCGGAGCAGTCCGCCTGACAGCTTGCCGGGATAAAATTTGCGATACTCTTCCAACCCGACAAACTTTAAAGCCTCCTCTACATATCTTCTCCGCTGCTTCTGATCTCGGATGTATAGTCCGCAAAAATAGTCAATATTTTCATAAACTGTCAGTTCCTCAAAAACAGCAACATTCTGCATGACAATGCCAATTTCTCGTTTTAATTCATAGGCATCCGGTCTCATTTCCTTTCCAAATACCTGTATATTTCCCTTATCAAATTTGAGCAGGGACAAAATGCAATTAATCGTCGTTGTCTTGCCGGAGCCATTCGGCCCAAGCAGCCCAAAGATTTCGCCCTCCTCCACGCTGAGATTAAAATGATCCAGCGCCACTAACTCCTGATACCTCTTTACCAGATTCTGTACATCAATCACTGTTCCCATAATATCCTCCATAATACTTCTGTTTTTTACAGCGCATTCATTATAGCAAAGTTTATCAGGCAAGAATAGAGAATATTTTCCTCTTTTATCGTGACATTTGTCATTCTTGTCAAGCATTTTGAAATCCGTTATACTAAAAAAGGCAATTTCATGATAACTATTTCATGATACATGATTAAGGAAACGAGGCAGCTTTATGAAAAACCTGGGAAATAAATTTATCATTTACCTTTTCTGCGTCCTCCAAATATGGATCCCCACGACCCCGCGTCAGATCGCGGCCTGCTGTCTGACCATTATCGTGGCCTGTCTGTTATCCTGTTTTGATGACAAAAAAACAGAACTATTTTTATTTCTGGCCTATACCCTGCTCTGTATCGTCGAACCTGCCTTCGCCATATTTCTTCCGGTATTGCTCTATGATGCCTTCCGTAATGTGCATCATGGACATCCAATCTGCGCTTATATTGTATTTGCCGTTATACTATATACCCTGCCGCAATACAGCCCCGCGAACTGCCTTTACCAACTCCTGTTATCCCTGCTCTCTTTCCTGATGCAGCATTATAGCCGACGGATTGATACCCTGTTGACGGATTATCATATCTACCGTGATGACAGTACAGAACGGGCGATGCATCTGAAAGAAAAAAATGCGGCACTGATCCTGCAGCAGGATTATGAGATCTCCCTGGCTATGGCCTCAGAGCGAAACCGTATTGCAAGAGATATCCATGATAATGTCGGACATATGCTGACCCGTTCCATTCTGCAGACGGGCGCCATTCAGGTAATCAATCAGGATGCTGCGCTGAAACAGCCCCTCCATGAATTACACGATACTCTCAATACGGCGATGACAACCATCCGCAACAGTGTCCACAATCTACACCAGGATGATATTGATTTAAAATATACTATTGAGGAAATCATCCGCACGACGCCGCAACTGAATATTTTGCTGGAATATGATATTGAAAGCCCTTTGTCGACAGATTTGCAATATGCTTTTATTGCCATTATCCGCGAAGCATTAAATAATGTAACAAAGCACAGCAATGCAGACCGCGTATCGATTCGGCTTAAGGAACATCCGGCCCTTTTTCAGCTGATAATCGAGGATAATGGCACCGGGAAGGTGAATATAAACCATTCCGGCATCGGATTGTCCAATATGCAGGAGCGTATCAATTCCCTGCATGGAAATATTCACTTTTCTACGGATAGGGGATTTCAAATCTTTATTTCGATCATGAAAAAGGTTTGAAATACGAGCAATTTCCTGTTAGATGAAAATGGTTTGAAGTTCCACTAACGCATGAAAAAACCTTGCTAAGTGGGACTATATCAAACCAGCACAGAAATGAGGTAACAATGAAAATATGTATTATTGATGATGACCAACTGGTATCGCTCTCTCTGCAGACGATCCTGACCGCCAGCGGCCAGGTAGAAGTACTGGGAATTGGTAAAAACGGAGAAGATGCGATCCGCTTATATGAAGAACATCGGCCGGACGTCCTGCTGATGGATATCCGCATGGAAACGATGACGGGACTGGACGCCGCCACGATCATTTTACAAAAAGACCCCATGGCCAAAATCCTTCTCCTGACCACCTTTGCCGACGATGAATACATTATAAAATCCCTGCATATCGGCGTGAAGGGCTATCTTCTGAAACAAGATTTTGAAAGCATCCTGCCTGCTCTGACGGCCGTGCAGAACGGGCAGACAGTATTTGGCAATGAAATCACGACACGCCTGCCGGATTTAATGAACTCCTGTCCCGTCAGGGACCTCTCCCGCTACCAGATCTCGGAAAAAGAACTGGAAATCATTGAAAAAGTTGCCGATGGACTGAACAATAAAGAAATTGCAAGCGCGCTGTATTTAAGTGAAGGAACCATCCGCAATAATCTCAGCCAGATATTGAATAAGCTGGAACTGCGCGACCGCACCCAGCTCGCGGTATTTTATTATAAAAATCTGCGAAATCCATCATAAGATCGTCAGATGGTTTCCTTTTTAACTGCGTTGT
Organism: uncultured Jutongia sp.; assembly: GCA_964471335.1. GTDB lineage: Bacteria > Bacillota > Clostridia > Lachnospirales > Lachnospiraceae > Jutongia. The sequence goes on along the minus strand of CAYYGS010000343.1, from coordinate 355 downwards.
ACTAGGTATTCCTCCCATACCTGGTCACTGTCATACAACGGGGCAAATTTCCCGGCAATCTCACAGATTGCCTCCACCGTCTCATAATCCTCCTCTAAATCTTCTGCAATCATCGCTACTGATTTTCCCCTCCGCAGCTTCCTGCATATCATTTCAATCTTGGTCTGCTCCCTTCCCAGTTCGACTCCACGTTGCATTCCTTGTTTCATCCCGCGTTCTATCCCATATTCCAGCAAATTCATCTTGACATCCTCCCATTCTTCTGATTGCTTCACCTCGGTTACGATCTCATCCAATCTGACAATACGTCTGTCTTTTACTGTGATTTCCGGGTTATCCAGACTCGTCTCTTTCA